>JAEUQS010000868.1 GCA_016789625.1 Acidobacteriota bacterium
TGGGCGGGGCGTCCTCACGTCGACGGAATTCTAGGACCCGGGGGATCCCGAAGGGATCCCTTAGCGGTCCTACCGGACCGCAGAGATCCCCGCAGGGCACTGAGCCTGGAAGGCCTCTTCGAGAGCCGCGGCGACCTGGGCGGCGTTTCGCCCCTCGATCTGACGCCGTTCGAGCATGAACACGAGCGCGCCGTCCTTGAACAGCGCCATCGACGGGGAGGAAGGCGGATAGCCCTTCATGTACGAGCGCGCCCGGGCCGTGGCGTCCGTATCCTGCCCCGCGAAGACGGTGAGGAGGGCGTCGGGCTTCGCCGCGCTCCGGGCGAGGGCTTGCGCCACGCCGGGGCGCGCCTGTCCGGCGGCGCACCCGCACACCGAGTTGACGACGACGAGGGCGGTGCCCTCGGACTTTCCGAGCGCGGCGTCCACGTCGGAGGCGCTCCGGAGCTCGGTGAACCCGACTTTGGTCAGGTCGTCGCGAAAGGGCTGGATCATGCGAGGGTCGTACATTCGGAAGGACCTCCGCCGAGATGATAAGGGACCCTGAAGAAGCGAAGCGGCGCCCAGAGGCGCCGCCATCCGATCCCGCGCGGAGGGGTTTGGGGAACCCGGCGGGGCCCGGGTTCCCCAGGAAACTTCAGTTGATCTTGCCCAGCAGGTCGAACATCGGCATGTACATGGCGATGACGATCGTTCCGATGACGACACCGAGGATCGCGATCATGACCGGCTCCATGAGCTTCATGAGGCCCGCGACGGCGTTGTCGACTTCGTCTTCGTAGAACTCGGCGATCTTGTTGAGCATGGCGTCGAGGGCGCCCGTCTGCTCGCCGACCCCGATCATCTGCACGACCATGGGAGGGAAGACCTTCGTCTCCCCGAGCGGCTCCGCGATGGTGCGACCGCTTTCGACGGCCTTGCGCACCGACATGATCGCGTCCTCGATGATCGCGTTGCCGGCCGTCTTGGCCGTGATCTCGAGGCCGTCGAGGATCGGAACGCCCGACGAGGTGAGCGTCGCGAGCGTGCGGCAGAACCGCGCGACCGCGATCTTCTTCATGATGTCGCCGAGGATCGGGGACTTCAGGATCATGTTGTCGAGAACGCGGCGGCCCTTGTACGTCGCGTAGTACTTCTTGAGGAAGTACACGAACGAGAAGATGCCGATGACGATGAAGAAGATGTATCGGGCGACGAAATTGGACGCCGCGATGACGATCCGGGTCGGGAGCGGGAGCGTCGCGCCGAGGGAGGCGAACAGGGCCGCGAACGTCGGGATGACCTTCCACAGGATGATGAACACGACGATCGCGGCGACGGTGAGGACGGCGATCGGGTAGATGAGCGCGGTCTTGACCTGGCCAGCCAGCTTGACGGCCTTCTCGATGTAGGTCGAGAGCCGGCGGAGGATGGTGTCGAGAATACCGCCCGCCTCACCCGCGGCGACCATGTTCACGTAGAGGTCGTCGAAGGCTCTCGGGTGCTTCCTCATCGCATCGGCGAGCGAGGAGCCCGACTCGACGTCCTGCCGGACCGCGAGAATGATCTTCTGGAAGGCCTTGTTGTCCTGCTGGGTGCCCAGGATGTCGAGGCACTGCACGAGGGGAAGACCCGCGTCGATCATGACCGAGAACTGGCGCGTGAAGATGGCGAGCGCCTTGGCCGCCACCTTGCCGTATCCGGCCTTCGGGATGGCGAATTCCTTGCCTTTTTCCTTGACCGACTTGACGTCGATGTTCCGGCGCCGGAGATCCTGGATGGCCAGATCCTTGGACTCGGCCGTGAGGACCCCTCCGGTCATGTTGCCCTGGCGTGTGACGCCTTTCCAGACAAACTGGGGCATTCGCTACCTCCGTTCCTATCGCCGCTGCTGCGCGGCAGCAGCTCCAGGCGGGGTCTGACCCACGACACCGGCTCCGCGGGCGATCATCTCGGCGAGCTCGTCGGGGAAAGAGCTCGCGTTCATCGCGATTTCCTGGGTGATGGCCCGACGGTGCACGAGCGTCGCGAGGGACTGGTTGAACGTCTGCATGCCGTACTTGCCCTGGCCGGTCTGCATCATCGAGTAGACCTGGTGGAGCTTGTCTTCGCGGATCAGGTTGCGGATGGCGGGGGTGGGGATGAGGATTTCCATGGCCATCGCGCGGCCCTTGCCCGACGCGCGGGGCAGCAGCGTCTGACACAGGATGCCCTCGAGCGAGAACGAGATCTGCGCGCGAACCTGGGCCTGCTGGGCCGCGGGGAA
>JAEUQS010000870.1 GCA_016789625.1 Acidobacteriota bacterium
CAGGTCGTGAGATCGACCGACATGCCCCAGGCGTGGTCCGTCACCTGCTTGGAGTAGTCGTAGAGGGGAAGGAAAAGGGTGTCGTCGGGCTTGGGCACGAACCCGTGGCCGTGACCGCCGTGCTCCTCGGCGAAGTCGGCCAGCTTGGTGGACCTCACGAGGTCGCGGCCTTCCATGCGGAAGTGCGTCTGCGAGCTCACGAGCTTGTACGTGGCGCCCGTCTTCGTGACCTCGGCGGCCGCGACGGAAAGAGCGTCCGAGGTGCGGATCGCGTAGGCGTCGAAGCCCGTCCCGCTCCCCACCTTTCCGGTCTTCCGCCGTCCGTAGCCGAAGTGGAGCGTGATGGTGTCGGCCGCCTGACCCTGAAGGACCCAAACGGGGGCCTTGACCGAGCGGCTGCCGACCTTGATCTCGACGACGTCGTGGTTCCGGACGCCGAGCTTCTCGGCCGTGCTGAACCCGACGAGCGCGGCGTTGTCCCAGACGAGCCGCGTGTGCGGCTTCGGCAGCTCCTGCAGCCAGCCGTTGTTCGCGAAGCGCCCGTCCCCGATCGTGGGATCGGGCCGGAAGACGACCGAGAACGCGCCCGTGGGCATCGCGTTGAGCGTTCCGGCGGCGGCCGTCACGGCCTCGGCCTTGAGGGCCGGCGTGACGGTCGCGCTGGCGCTGCCCGCGAGAACGCCGTCGTGAAGCGCCTTGCGCCACGCGGCTTCGAAGCCGGGGGCACCGAGCTTCTTGAGCCAGTACGCCTTCACGATGTCGTGCCCGTTCCGGGTCTTCTCGAGGAAGAGGTCCATCACCTCGAGGAGCGACTTGCCGCCGTAGAGAGGCTCGATCACCGGCTGGACGAGGGACGCGGTGCCGTCGAACGCGCGGGCGTCGCCCCACGTCTCGAGGAAGTGCGCCGAGGGGAGCTGCCACTGGCAGTATTCCGCGGTCTCGTCGGTCTCCCGCCCGATGTGGATCCTGAGCCCGACCTTCTTGAGAGCCTCCGTGAAGCCGAGGTCGGGGGGAGCAGTGAAGACGGGGTTGGCGTCGGCGATCAGGAGCGTCTCGACCTTTCCTTCGTTCATCTCGCCGACGAGCTCCTTGAGCGCGGCGAGCTGGTCGATCGGCCGGGCCTCGGCGGGCTCGCGATGGATGACGGCCGTGCCCGCGTTCCCGAGAGCTGCGTTGATCGCGTGGACGAGCACCTGCAGCGCGGCCGGCGTGTGCTCGCCGGCGACCACGAGACCGGCCGCGCCGGCCGCCTTCAGGTCGAGGGATGCCGCGACGACGTGCTGCGAGAGCACCATGTCGATCTCGGGCTTCTCGATTCCCGGAACCCCCAGAGCCGCGGCGAGGGCCTGCGCGAAGAGGAACACGCGCCGGGGGGTGAGCGGCAGCCGGTGATCGGCCACCGTGCCCGAGGACGTGGGGGTCGACTCGATCGCGTAGTAGCGGCTCATCTCGGCGGCGTCCTTGCGGGCCCGGCGCCGGGTGGCGAAGTCGTGCTGGTAGCGGACGGCGCCGGGGCCGTCGATCATGAAGTCGGCATCGAGCCCCACGACGACGTTCGCCTTCGTGAAGTCGTACGTGGTTTCGACGTACTGGCCGAAGGCGAGCTGCGAGGCCTCTCTCACCGCGCTGCGGCCCGCCGGCTCCCACTGGATCCACTTGGCCTTGGGGTGTTTTTCCAGGAACGTGCCGATCTGGTCGGCGAGCGCGGGGGAGGTGACCGTTTCGGTGAGGATCCGGACGCCCTCACCCAGGAGGCCCTTCCAGGCCGGCAGCTTGGCCGTGATCTCTTCGGTGAGCTGCAGCCAGGTCTTGTTGGTCTCCAGCTTACGCACGGTCTGGGTGCGTTCGGGATCGTAGAGGTCGAGGAGGGCCGACTGCGTGAAGAGGCTCGTCGTGCCGAGGCTGCCCGGGTGCTCCGGGTTTCCCTCGAGCTTCGTGGGCCGGCCGAGGTGGCTCTCCACGAGGATCCCGATTCCGTAGCCGCCGTGGAGCGCGGTGGAAGCGAAGTAGAGGGGCACTCCGGGGAGCAGCTCTTCGGGCTGCTTGACGTAGGGGATGATCTTTTCCTGCGGCTGCCGGGTGCAGGCCGCGAGGCCGCCGAGCGCGAGGGACGCCATGCCGAGCTCGAGGAAGCGCCGGCGGCTGAAGCCCTGCTCGAGGCTGTCGTCCCATTCGGAAGCGTGCTTGGGGAACTCGCGATCGAGGAACGACTGGAACTCCTCGGTCTCGGCCAGCTCTTCGAGCCCGCGCCAGTATCTCGGGCCGCTCTCGCTCGCCAGCTTCTCGCGAATCGCGGCGAAATCCAGGACGGGGCCCGCCGGTTCGGAGCCCGTGGTGGGCGAAGGGGTCTCGGGACGGGTCATCTCTTCCCTCGTTCTCATGAGCACGTCAGTAGTGGCAGGTGCCGCAGCTCGTGAGGGCCCACTCGGAGCGGATGTGGTAGTCCTCTTTGAGCTTCTTGCCCTGAGCCAGCTGGTCGGCCGCCTTGAACTCCATGTTGAAGACCTCTTCCCTGGGGCGCAGGTTCTTCTCGGGGTTGCGGTGGCAATCGAGGCACCAGCCCATCTGCAGCGTCTTTTCCTGCTTCATGAGGGCCATCTTCTCGACGGCCCCGTGGCACGAAGCGCAGCCGACGCCCTTGGCGACGTGGATGCTGTGGTTGAACTGCACGAAGCCGGGCAGGTCGTGGACCCTGTTCCACCGGATGGGAACGTTGGTGCGGAAGCTCTCGCGCACCGGCTCGAGCATGGGGCTGTCGTTCCAGATGAGCTTGTGGCAGTTGTAGCAGGTGGCGGTGGGCGGAAGGCCCGCGGACGAGGACTTCTCGACGGCGGTGTGGCAGTACCGGCAGTCGATGCCGAGTCCGCTCACGTGGTGTTCGTGGCTGAACGGGACCGGCTGCGGGATGGTCGTCCCGGTCCGGGTGTTGTAGCCGGATCGGTCGACGATCATGACCGCACCCAGCGTGCCGCCCACGAGGAGAGCTCCGAGAACGATGGACGCCTTGGAGATGGAGTTCGCGCTTTTGTGGAATAGCTGCGACATCGCTGATGAGCCCCTTCTCGTCCCAGGAATTCCGGATAAGCCGCGAACCCTACTTCAGGATGGACATTTCTGCAAGATCAACGATAAAGATGCGTCCGATCTCGAGCTCCAAGAAAACCGATCACGTTGCAGGGCAAGGATTTCCACCGTTTGGATTGCACCGTTTGGTACTACCTGAGGTTTTCGCGACACCCTGGTCCCAGGCTGGGCACCGATGCCCAATCAATCGACAAAGGACTGCTGAAAAACCATACGGTCCGAAAGTCTCACGGCAGAAAGGTCGTTTCCCCAGACACATCCCGTGTCCAGGGCGAGAAGGCGTGCCTCCACGTGAAGACCGAGGGCGCTCCAGTGCCCGAACACGACCGTCTCGCTGGCCGTCCTCCGGCCCGGAACCTGGAACCAGGGACGGCAGCCCGGCGGGGCCTCCCGGGGAGGCCCGCTGAACCCCGTGCACGGCGTTCCGTCGTCGTGGCAGGTCCGTATCCGGGTGAACGTCGCGACCGCGCGGAGCGTCTCCACGAGATCCCGCGAGAGGCTGGGTTCCGTGGCCTCACCGTCCTTGAGGCGTCCGGCGATCTTCGCGAGAAACGCGGACCCCTCGCTCCGCATGCGGGCCTCGGCATCCCGCGCGAGACGGTCGATCGTCTCGACGCTCCACGCCGGGTGAAGTCCGGCGTGGACCAGGAGGAATCCGTTCTCCCGATGGACGAAGGGGAGACCGCGGAGCCAGGCGAGGAGGTCGTCGCGGTCCTTGGCCTTCAGAACGTCGTCGAGCGTGTCGCCCTTGCGCTTCTCCACCAGGCCTTCTGCCCGCGCCAGGAGGTGCAGGTCGTGGTTTCCGAGCACCGCGACGATGCGGTCGCCGAGATCGCGCGCCCAGCGCAGGACGTCCAGCGAACGGGGACCCCGGTTCACGAGGTCTCCGACGAGCCACAGCGTGTCGTTGGCGGGGTCGAACTCGATCCGCTTCAGGAGCTTCTGAAGGGTCCGATAGCAGCCCTGCAGGTCCCCGACCGCGTAAGTCGTCACGGCCCCGAGACTAACAGGAGGTGCGTCCGGAAAGACCTACGAGTCGTGGACCGGCGGATGGGACGGAGTCACGACGCCGAAGCCGGCGGAGGCCACGGCGTTCCGGCCGGACCTCTTGGCGAGGTACATCGCGGCGTCGGCCTTGGCGAGGAGCTCCTCGCGCGAGGTGCCGTCCTCGGGGAAGATCGCGAGCCCGAAAGAGGCCGTCAGCTTCTCGGTGATTCCCTCTTCGGCCAGGAGGGTGGCCTCCTCGAGGCGCTCCCGCAGCCGCTGAACCGCGATGAGGCCGCCCTCGCGGCTGGTCTGCGGGAGGAGCACCACGAACTCGTCGCCGCCATAGCGGAACGCCTGGTCGATGAGGCGGATGTTCTCGAGGATGAGATCTCCCACGCGGCGCAGCAGCTTGGAGCCGGCCAGGTGTCCCCACGTGTCGTTCACGGCCTTGAACCGGTCGAGATCGAGGAACACGAGGCAGAACGGGAAGCCGTAGCGGCCCGAGCGGTAGACCTCCATGTCGAGGACCTCGTGGAGGCGGCGGGCGTTGTAGAGCCGGGTGCAGTCGTCGGTGATCGTCAGCTCGGAGATCCGGGCCACGTGCCGGGCGTTCTCGAGCGCGATGGCGGTGTAGTCGGCGAGCGTCTGCAGGAACGGGAGGTCGTCCTTTCGGAACGCCTCGTGGTCGCCGTAGTTCACGAGCTCGATGACCCCGAGGATGCCGTGCCGGCCCGTGACCGGCACGCAGAGGAGCGAGCGGGTGACGATGCCCGTCAGCTCGTCGATCGCAGCGAGGAAGCGGGGATCGTTTCGCGCGTCCTCGACGAGCACCGATTCCCCCTTCTGCGCGACCCATCCCGCGATGCCCTGCCCGAGCGGAATCGTGAGCCCCTTGAGCTTCTCGGCCCCCTGACCGACCGCCACCTCGAAGCGCAGCCGCTTGAACTCCGGCTCGACGAGGAGGAGCGACCAGGTATCGGGATGGAGGACGTCCTCGATGTTCTGGAGCAGCTTGGCG
>JAEUQS010000006.1 GCA_016789625.1 Acidobacteriota bacterium
CGGCGGCAAGGACCTGTACACGGGCCTCGCTCGCGAGGCCCGGGACGCCTGGCGCGACTGTGAGACCCGCTGGCGGCAGCGGGTCTACACCGAGAACGGCGTGCTGTGGATGGTGGCCGGCGAGTCTCCGAACGCGGCCTATGTCACGGACTCCCTCCCGCACCTCACGGAGCGCGGGATCCCGTTCGAGCGCCTCGAGCAATCGGACCTCGAGACCCGCTATCCCGTGCTCCGCACGTCCGGCATCTCGTGGGCCGTGCTGGAGCCCGAGGCCGGGTTCCTCCTCTCGCGCCGCGCCTGCGCTCTCGCGGTTGCGGAGTTCGTCGAGGCCGGGGGCGTGTACCGGCTCGCGGAGGTGCAACCCGGCCCGCTCATCGCCGGCCGCATGGACGGGCTCAAGCTCTCGGACGGCTCGACGTTCTCGTGCGGTGCCATGGTCTTCGCGTGCGGACCGTGGCTTCCCGCGCTCTTCCCGAAGAGGCTGGGGCCGCACTTCGCGGTCACTCGGCAGGAGGTCGTGTTCTTCGGGCCGCCCTCGGGCGACGGGCGCTTCGCGGAGAGCACGTTCCCCGTATGGCTGGACGTCGGCGAGCGGATGATCTACGGCATTCCGGGGAACGAGTCGCGCGGGTTCAAGGTGGCCGACGACACGCGTGAGCTGCCGTTCGATCCCACGTGTGGCGACCGCATCGTGAGTCCCGAGACGATCGCCTCGCTGCGCGAGGCCGTGAGCAAGAGGTTTCCCGCCCTCTCGGGCGCGCCCGTGGTGGAGACGCGGGTCTGTCAGTACGAGAGCACGGTCGACAGGGATCTGCTCCTGGACCGGGTTCCCGGCACCTCGAACGCGTGGATCCTGGGCGGCGGATCCGGGCACGGGTTCAAGTTCGGCCCGGTGCTCGGCGAGCGGGCCGCCGAGACCGTCCTCGGCCGGCGCGACGTGGAGCCCGCGTTCTCGTTCTCACGCTTTCCTCTGCCGTCCGACTGAGAGAAACCTCCTACGCGCCGCGGTCCGACAGACGGGCGCGGCGCGCAACGAGCGCCTCGATCTCGCGATCGATTTCCTCGATCAGATCGCGGGTTCCGGACAGAGCGGAAGAACCCGGGCCGAGATCGGGGATCGTGACCTCGGCCGCCTGCGTCCGCGCGCCGTCGTTGAGGTTGCGATCGGCGGCGAGAAGCGCATCGAGAAGCGCCCGGCGCGCGTCCGCGGCGTACGGGTTCTCCCTGTGGAGCGCGGAGAAGAGATGGCCCGCGTCCTCCCGCACCGATGCGATGGTGCGGGCGATGGCCTGATAGGACGGCGGGGCGAAGTCCGCTTCCGGCGGCGCGCCCGCGTCGAGCATGCCCTTGGCGACGAAGAACGCGAGAGCGTGCGTGAACGCCATCGCGCGGTCGTGCTCGTGGGCGTCCTGCAACAGCACCTCACAGCCGATGCGCGAGAAGAGAGCGCTCACGGAGTCGACGGCTGAAGGATGCAGTGCGTTCCCACAGACGACGGCACGCAGCGGCCGCTCGCCGCGGAGAAGGCTCACCGGGCCGAATAACGGATGTGTCCCGACCCACGGGACTGCGTTTCCCAGGGTCGCCGCGAGCTGTTCTCCAGGAACGACCTTCACGCTGCCCACGTCAAAGACGATCTGTCCGGGCCCGAGGTGCGGGCGGACGGACGCCGCGGCCTCCCCGATGTGCGTCACCGGCACGGCGAGGACGATGAAGTCGGCCTCGCGGCACAGCCCGGCGAGCGAATCCACGCGCGCGTCGTCCGGAATGGCGCTGTGGTGAGGATCGAACGCGCGGACCGAGTCGCCGGCCTCCCGGAACAGGCCCGCGAGAGCCGCCCCGAACCGTCCGTACCCGAGGAAGGCGATGGTGCTCATCGAGCGACGGCTCAGTCCGTGGTCTTCTTGAAGCGCAGCACCGCGAGCCCGATGATCGTGAGCGTGAACACGGTGAGGAGGAGCGTGGGCTGCCACAGCTCCCGCAGCGTGGCGCCCCGCAGCACGAGCCCGCGCATCACCTGGATGAAGTACTTCGCCGGGATCACGTGGGTGAGGAGCTGGAAGATCTTCGGCATGCCGTCGATGGGGAAGACGTAGCCCGAGAGGAAGACGAACGGCAGCAGCACGAACGTCGACATCTGCATGGCCTGCATCTGCGTCTTGGCGACGGTGGAGATGAACATGCCGAGGCCGAGCACGGCCGCGATGAACAGGAACCCCACGAAGTACAGCTCGGGCACGCTGCCGCGGATGGGGATGCCGAAGAGGTAGCGCATCAGGAGCAGCACCGTGGTGAACTGGAAGAACCCGATCAGGAGGAACGGCACGATCTTGCCGAGGATCAGCTCGATGCGCGTGACCGGCGTGACCTGGAGCTGCTCGAGCGTGCCCCGTTCCCGCTCTCTCACGATGGCGCTCGCGGTGAACTGGATGAGCGAGAACGTGAGGATGATGGCGACGAGACCGGGGATGATGAACGTCGCCGTCTTCATCTCGGGGTTGTACCAGGGGCGCAGGCGCAGATCGACGGGCAGCGACTTCTCGCGCCAGCCGGCGCGCCTCGCGAGGAGCTGGATCGAGAGCCCGTTCGCGATGCCCGAGCCGATCGACATGGCCTGGTTCGCCGTCGTGGTGTCCGAGGCGTTGACCACGAGGAACGCCCGCGCGGGCACGCCCTGGTGGAGGTTCTTTCCGTAGTTCCTGTCGACCACGAGGCCGACCGAGGCCGCGTCGGCGTCGAGCGCGTGGCCGATCTCGTTCAAGGACGCGGCATGGCCCACGATGTTGAAGTACTCGCTGGCGCTCAGCTTCGCGACGAGCTCACGGCTTTCGAAGGACCGGCTCTCGTCGAGCACGATGGTGCGCAGGTGCTTGACGTCGTAGTTGATCGCGTAGCCGAAGATGAGCGTCTGCATGATCGGCAGCATCACGATCATGCGGAGGGTCAGCCGGTCGCGCGAGAGCTGGAGGAACTCCTTCTTCGTGAGGGCGAGGAGACGCCTCATACGCTCACCGCCGGCTGGCTGGCTGCGGCGTAGCTCCTCGCGAGCGACACGAAGACGTCCTCGAGCGAGGGCTCGGCCGCCGTGGGCGTTCCGAACCGCGAGAGGAGCGTCGCGACGTCCTGGGCGCGGCCGGCCTTCGCCACGGCCCGCAGGCGGACGCCGAAGAGGTACGAGTCCTCGAGGGCGGCGTCGTCTCTCACGGCCGCGAGCGCCGCGAACGGCTCACCGGGCGGCACGACCTCGAAGATGTGATCCCGCAGGCTGCCCTTGAGGTCATGGGGCGTTCCCTTCGCGATGAGCTGGCCGTTGAGGATGAACGTGAGCTGGTCGCATTGCTCGGCCTCGTCCATGTAGTGCGTCGTCACGAGCACCGTCATGCCTTCGTCGTTCGCGAGCTCGTAGATGAGGTCCCAGAAGAGCCGCCGGCCGCGCGGATCGACGCCGCCCGTGGGCTCGTCGAGGACGAGGAGCTCGGGCTCGTGGAGGAGCGCGGCCGCGAGCGCGACGCGCTGCCGGTAGCCGGTGGAAAGGGTCTCCGTGATCGTGCCGAGAAAGCGCTCGAACCTCAGGCGCGCGGCGAGCTTCGCGATGCGGGCGGCGAGGCGCTCTTTCGAGAGTCCGTACACGGTGCCGAAGAACTCGAGGTTCTCCTTCACGGTGAGATCGAGGTACAGGGAGAACTTCTGGCTCATGTAGCCGAGCCTCTTCTTCCAGCTCTCGGCCCGTTTCACGATGTCGAGACCCTGGGGTCCCGTGATGCGGCCCGAAGTGGGCACGAGGAGGCCGCAGATCATGCGGATCGTCGTGCTCTTGCCGGAGCCGTTGGGGCCCAGGAAGCCGAACACGCGGCCCCTGGGCACGTCGAAGGAGACCTCGTTCACGGCGGTGAAGTCGCCGAAACGGCGGGTGAGCTGCGAGACGCTCACGAGAGTGTCTGTCGCGAAGGCCGTCACGCGGCCTCGTCCTCGTGCTCGCTGAGGAGCACGAAGACGTCCTCGAGGGAGGGCTCGAGGACGCGCACGCCCTCGGGGCTCGCGAGGCCGGCGATCGCGCTCTGAACGAGGGGCAGGAGCTCCGGGCCGGCGCCGCTCGCGCCCCGCGCGTGCAGCCGCGTTCCGAAGAGCGAGACGTCGTCGATCGCGGGGATCCGCGAGAGCCTCTCGCGCACGGCGAGCCGCTCGCCGGTCCGGATCTCGAGCAGCACCCGGCCGTAGGACGCGAGCACCTCGGTGCGTG
>JAEUQS010000018.1 GCA_016789625.1 Acidobacteriota bacterium
GGCCGGCTCCTCCGCGCTCGGACGGCGGGGAGGGGCGAGCGTGGTCTTCGGGCCCGCGTCCGGAGCCACGGACGGCATGCGCTGGGAGACGAAGCCCCGTCGCGGAGGCGGCTCGCCCTCGGCGTCGATGCCGGGAACCTCGGTGGGCGGCACCGGGAACCGCCGCTTCTCGAGGTGCGTCTCCTTGAGATCGTCCTCCTCCCACGAGCGGCGCGGCCCGCCGCCGAGGACCTCCTCCTCGCTCGGAGCCAGGGCCGACGGGACCTGCAGCCCGTGAGCCTTGAGCCAGGTGCCCACGGCCCCGCGCTCGTCGGCCACGAGGAACCCCAGGAGCTCCCGGCGGAGGGCCGTCTCGGGATCGTCCTGCACGTTCTTGAGGCGCCGCACGGCGGCCCTCAGGAACGTCGCGACCTTGGGCGCCACGAGGAAGTCGTTCGCTGCGGCCTTCAGCTCCACCGGCCGCATGAGCACTTCCGCCAGCCACTTCTCGGGCTCCTGGAAGAGCGCGGCCTCCCACAGCTCGGCGAGGGCGTCCTCACGGGCCCAGCCGGCGTCGCGGAGGACCTTCTGGAGCCAGGGATTGCGGGACCTGAGCACGGCGTCGGCGAGATGGCGCGTGTCGAGAAAGGACTCCTTCCGGGCCTCCGCCGCTTTTCGCGCCGCATCGAGCAGGATCTCGAGGTTGGCATCGCCGAAGTCCGACGCGACGACGGCGTCGATGACCATCGACGTCGTCGGCATCTCCTCGAGGAGGTCCACGCGCACGGGCGTGAACGAGAAGAGGATCATCGAGCCGGGCTCGATCTCCACCTCGCCCGAAAGGCGTTTCTGATCGGCGAAGGTTCCGTTCGTGGAGCCCAGATCGCGCACGAAGACACGGCCGCGATCCATGCGCAGCTCCGCGTGCGACGCGGAGATGCCGAGCCCCTTGGAGATCACGAACTGGTTCTGGGCTCCGCGGTTCTTGTCCTTCTCGACGCGCCCGACGCGCACCACGCCGTTCACGCCCGGTCCCACGTAGCGATGGCCCTCCATCGGGCCCAGCCAGACCTCGAGACCGAAGAGCGTCGACGTCACGCGGCGAGTCTCCTACACCCTGCGCCGCGGTGCGACGCTGGGAGAAAGCTCCTCGAGCCAGACCTCCCCGAGGACCTGCTGGATTTCCAGGTGGAGGCCCTGGCGCGAGAACAGCACGGATTCGAGCTCCTTGGTGATGGCTTCGGTTTCCTGCACGACCCAGTCGAGCCGGTCGAGGAAGCTCCCCGCTCCGCTGACCGGACCCGCTAGCGACAAGGAGAGCCCCGGGACCTTCGAGAAGAGCCGGAACGCGAGAAGGAGCGCGCGATCCCAGAGCACCTCGGGAATCGCGTTGGGCCGCCCGCGCCTGCGGTCCTCGGCCTCGAAGAAGACGCAGGGGCGCGCCAGGAGCGGTCCCACCGCGGCGTCGCCGCGGGCGAGGGTCACGAGCGCCGGCCCGTCGGCCGCCTGCTTGACGCGCCCGGCGTGCGGAGCGAAGAAGCGCGTCAGCTCCTGCGTCACCGACGCGATGTCCTGCGCGTCGTTCACCACCAGGAGCCTGAGGAGCAGGACGCCGAGCGCATGGAAGTCGCCGGTGGCGCGGAAGTCGGAATACACCTTGTAGGTCGTCGCGGGAAGGCGCACGCCGATCGTGCGGCGAAGGCGCTGCGTCGCGCCCTCGGCGAGCGGCAGCGGGCTGGTCAGGAACGTGATCTCGCTGCCGGTCACGGGCGCGCGGGGCCGCAGGCGGGCTGTGGCCTGAGTGACTCCGAGGTCCAGCGTGGCGTCGTGCAGGCCGAGCACGAGGACGTCGTTCGGCGTGGGAGCCGGATAGAGACCGTAGGGATCCACGAGCCGGCCCTCGAGCTCCACGCCGCGAGCGCTCTCGTTCACTTCCGAGAGAACGACCTCGCAGGGCCGCGTGCCCGCGAGGCGGAACTCCTGCGCCTCCGGGGAGGCGTAAGGCACCGCCGGGGCCGCGGGCGGAACGGCCAGCTCCTCGAAGCCCTGCAGCTCCACGACGCGGCCGCCCGCGGAGAGCCCGTGCAGCCGGGTCTGGAAGCACCAGAGCGCGGGCAGGCCGTCGCCGCCGCCGTAGAGATCGACGAGCAGGTGTCGCGGGTGCACGTCGAGATGCGGGCGGGAGGTCGCCTTGCCGAACGTGATGAGGCTGCGGGCCACCTGCCGGAACGCCGTGAGCTTGAGCGCGAGAGCTTCCACCGCATCGAGCCCCGAGCCCTCGGCCGAGAAGAGCGTGCGGGTGGACGCGCTCGCGTGAGAGGCGAAGACGGCGTGCCGGAATCGCGTGGCCGGCGGAACGCTCGGCCCGCCGCGAACGGCCCGCAGGGATTCCCACGGCCGCCCGCCCGCGAGGTCCGAGAACTCCTCGATCGTGAGCGGGGAGAGACCCGTGAGGAGAAAAGGCCCGTCGTAGAAAGACAGGAAGCGGGCGGCCTTGCCGAGGCGCACGGAGCCATCGGTGCCGGGCAGGCTCACGACACCGGCCTCGAGCGCGGCGTCGAGGTCCGAAAGGAGCTCGGCGGGGGTCCGCACGTTCGCGCGCGCGGGGCCGGTTCCGTAGAACGCCCGTTCGTCCTCGGGCGCCGCCGGATCCCACAGGAACTTCTCGAGCGAGCCCTCGTAGGACGGCAGGCCGTGCGCCGAGAGAACCCCCTCGTCGCGGCAGGTCGCGAGGAACCCGCCGCGAGGGCTGGGAGTGCGGAACAGCATGCGCAGGCCGCGGTGATAGAGGAGGGGCGGCAGGAGCCCGCCCTCCTTCTCGCCCAGCTCGAGGCCGTAGAGCCGCGGAAAGCCCGGTCCCATGGCCGAGAGCGTTTTCGTGTACTGCCGCTCCTTGCGGAAGCGCTCGTCCCGTGCGCCGTTCGTGTCGGGCTCTCCCGGGCGGCTCTCCGACGCGTCGGTGAGGAGCTTGAGCGCGAGCAGCTCGACCACGGTGTCGGCATCGCCCTTCACCGCGGCCACGAAGACGCGGGACGTCTCGTCGGGAGACGACAGCGTGAGCGGCTCGTCGCCGGCCTCCGAGGCCGTCGTGTCGAGCACGAGATGGAGGCTCAGCGCCGCCGCTCCCTCGAGCGGGAAGAGCCTCACGGTGGGAAACCGGAAAGCAGGGCTCAGGCTCAAAGTGCCCGCATTCTAAGGGCCGCGAGGCCCGGCGGGATCCAGAAACCCCGGGATGGGATTTCCGCGTCTAGAATCGTTCCAACGTGACCCTGCACCTCGAGGCCCCGTGAACGCAGCGGGACTCGCGCTCACCGACGTCGAGCTCCTCGCGTCCCTCGAGAAGCGCCGCTTTCGCGAGCGGTTCAAGGCGCGTCACCGTGCAACGGGCGATCTCCTCGAAGCGACGATCCTCAACCTCGACACCGGCGACCCCGGAGTCGACGCGTCCCTCGCGTTCGCGCGCGAGACCGCATATCTCGCCGCCGTCGACGACCCGCTCTTCCCGGGCCTCTACGGCCACGGAGTGCAGGAAGCCGGGAAGGGCTACCTGCTCACCGAGCACGTGCCCGGCCGGCCGCTGTCCGATTACGCGCTCGCTTCCGTGCCCGAGGTCATCCGGCTCTCCTCACAGCTCGCGCTGGGGCTCGTCGCGCTCGAGCGTGCGGGCTTCGGGGCCCGTCAGCTCGTCTTCGAGGGCTTCCTCGTGGGAGAGGCCGGCGTGCCGCGCCTCGTGGTGCGGGAGCTCGCGGGGGTGCGCGAGGCCGGGCAGATGCTCCCGGGAGCGACCGCCCAGATGCTGGGGTTCTTTCTGCGCGAGTGGCTCTGGGGCCAGGCGGAGCGAGCCTCGGGCGAGCCCCTGCCGAGGACGCCGCACGTCGCGCACCCCAAGGAGCGGGGGTCGATTCCGGAGGGCGTGCTGGAGCTCGTCGCGCGTCTCGTTTCGGAGAACCCCGAGCGGCGCGCGTCCCTGCTCGAGGCAACTGCCGAGCTCCTCGACGCCCGCCGCAAGCTGCCGGTCTCGCCCGAGCGGCCCACGGCAGACGAGGAATCCCTGCCGTCGATCTCTCTGGCCTGGCACGACCTGGAGCCGGCCGCGCGGCTGCCCCGGCTCTCGGGCCCGGGCGCTCCGCGCACTCCCGTCGCCGCGACCGGGGAGATCGCCCGGGACCTCGCCGAACGCTCGGACGAGGCCCTCTCGAGGTCGCGTTGGCTGTTCGCCACCGCGCTCCTCGTGCTGGCCTCGGCGGCCGCGGGACTGGTCTTCCTTCTGCTGTAGCGGGAAAGCGTCAGTCGGCCAGGGATTCCGCAGAAGCCAGAGCTCGCTGGAGAGCCGCATGGAAGGCCTTCGGATCCTCGAGCGGACCGTCGTGCCCGACGCCGTCGAGAACGTGGAGAGGCGCCCCTGACAGCCGCGACAGCCGCCGGGCGTCGTCGAGCGGGAAGAGCGCTTCTTTCGCCCCCCAGATGATCGCCGTCGAGCGCGGGAGCTCGGCTTCGCGGCCCACGAGCCCGTCCTTCTCGGAGAGTTGGTCGAGGGTGACCACGACGTTCGGCCCCCGGTAGTTCCGGCCGAACGCGTTCCTCACGAAGCCCGCCACGGGGAACGGCTTGCGGTGGAAGAGCAGATCGACGAGCGCCGTGGCGCCCGTTCGGTTGTCGGGAGCCAGCCTGCGCTTCAGCTCCTCGACCTCCTCGGGCTTCACCGGCGTGAACCCGCCGCTGTCCACGAGGACGAGCCGTGCGATGCGGCGCGGATAGGAGAGCGCGTAAGAGGCCGCGGTCCAGCCCCCGAGGGAGTGGCCCACGACGTCCATCCGCCGGAATCCGAGTGCCTCCGCGAGAGCCTCCACGGCCGCGACGCGCGCGGGAAGGCCGTAACCCTCGGGCGACGCGGGCCGGGCGCTGCGTCCGCTGCCCGGCAGATCGAGGAGCACGACGGTGCGCGCCTGCGCTTTCAGGAACAGCGCGGCATCGGCCCAGTAGGTCGCGTCCGCGCCCAGCCCGTGCAGGAGCACCACGGGCGTTTCGGCAGAGAGGGGCCCGAGGGTGATGGCTCGGAGGCGAGTGCCGTCGTGCGAGAGAAACGACTCGTTCCGCGCCCCCGCGAACGCGAGCCTCCGTTCGTTGATCTCCCCCGCAAGACCGATCGGATCGGCGATGAAGAGCCCGAGGAGGAAGGAGCCGGCAAGGACTCCGCCGAGGACGGCCGCGCCGAGAAGCCGCTTCACGCGCCCAGCGGCGCCGAGACCTGCTGCGAGAGCGCCTTCTTGGCGAGCGCGACCTCGGCCAGAGCCTGCTTCGAGATCGCGAGGATGAGGTACCACCCCGCGACGACGAGCGCTCCCAGCCAGATCTTCCAGTCGAGCCCCAGCGGCGGGTTCATGTCCCAGAGGCCGTGGAGCACCACCGCGATCCCCCAGCGGCGGATCACGATGGGGTGCGTG
>JAEUQS010000060.1 GCA_016789625.1 Acidobacteriota bacterium
CTTAGGCCCGAAGGCGCGTTCCTGTATCATCCGCCGCCTCTCGGGTGACCGTGGGGCAAGCGTGGCGGTGTAGCTCAGGTGGTTAGAGCGGGGGTCTCATAAGCCCTAGGTCGGCGGTTCGAATCCGCCCGCCGCTACCAAATCCCAACTCTCGCAGCTGCAAGGGCTCGCGATGGTCCAGACGCTCGAGGCTGCGAGTCAGACGTGACGCCCCTCGCGTAAATTCGCTTTTTCCGGCATCTCGTGAATTTGCCGCTCCCTCGAGAGCCTTTCTTTCACTAGTGTGTCCGGTCAGGTTGGGTGACCGCACTCCAGCGAGGAGGAAGACGATGGGTGAGCCGTGAGGCCGCAGGACGACCACGTGGCCTGCCAATGCGGAGAGGTCTCCGGCGACTCGGAGCCCTGCCGCTGGACCGGGCCCCGGAGCAAGGCCGTGCGCGTCGCTTACTTCGAGCGCGGAGCGCGGCGACGTCGTGAAGCCTGGCTGAGTGCGTCGTGCGCCGAGGCGCTCGTCGACGGCATCCGCGTGATGAGGATCTCCTGATGGCCCGGTTTCCGCTTCTGCCCGTCTTCGTCGCGCTCCTCGTCGGGATCGGCCTCGGCTGGTTGATGTTTCATCCCAGCCCGCCGCCCGCCCAGCCTCCCGCGACACCTTCCGTGCCCGACGCGGCAACGGCCGCAACGGCCGCAACAGCGGCGACGGTGGCACCGATCGCAACCGTGGCTCCACCGACTCCCGGGCCCCCGGCCGCCGGGCCAGGGGCCTACAACCTCGACGGCTTCGGGAAGGCTGCGCTGGCGCTGGATCTCGTCGAGGGGCCGGCCGCCCTCCGCATGACGTACTCCGGGGAGGGAAACTTCGTCGTGAGGCTCCTCGATGCGAAAGGAGAACGCGTCGGCGGCAGCGTCGCGAATGAGATCGGAGCCTGGTCGGGCACCAAGACCGTGAAGATTCCGAGCACCGGAAAGTACGTCATCGACATCGATGCTTCGGGTCCCTGGACGATCATCCTCACCGGATCCTGAGGGAGGCCCCGATGATCGCGCTCCTTCTTTTCCTTGCCGGCGAGCCCAGGCCGACTCCGACGCCCGTCGCGAAGGCCGGGTCGCTGTCCGACGTGGCGAAGAACCGCAAGCTCGCGGCGAAGACGTTCACCGTCGAGCCCTCCAAGGCCACACCGGCGCCCGAGGCGTCCGGGGAGAAGCCCGGAAAACCTCCGGAAAGGCCTTCGAAGACCGCGGACGCCGGGCCCTCACTCGACCTCACCGACCTGCGCGCGACCGTGACGTCGTTCGAGGAGCCCACGTCGAAGGGAGCCGTATGGATCGACGGTGAGGTGAAGAACGACGGCGCTCCCTCCGCGTGCTCCGTGCGGATCCGGCTGGCCGTGCTCGACGGCCGGGGCACCGAGCGCGGCGCGACGACGACGACGGTCGCCGGGCCGGTCCCGACCGGTGTGAAGGAGCCGTTCCGGGCGAGCGTCCGCGCCGACAGGATCGGCCCTTCGAAGGGCGAGGTGGCGCGGATCCAGGAATCCCATCCGAGCTACCAACCCGATCGAAAGAACCTTCTCGACGAGATCCGCGCCACGGTGGTGTCCGCGCGCCCTTGCGAATGAACGGCCAGGCCTAAGATGTCGCGAAGGTCGCCCCGTGCAGAACTTCAAGCCCGAAGATCTGGGTGAGGTCAGGCGTCCCAAGCGGATGCGCTACTGCCCGAGGTGTCAGGCCCAGACGCCCGCGGACAACCCCGCGTGCATCGCGTGCGGGATCGTGTTCGATCGCATCAAGTCCGAGATCACCGCCGTGATCCGCCCGGTAGCTCCGAAGATCAAGCCCGTGAAGTCCGGGGGCGGCGTCTTGATGACGCTCGGCGTGCT
>JAEUQS010000093.1 GCA_016789625.1 Acidobacteriota bacterium
CGGCGCTGGGCCTCGGCGCCGAGGCGCACGCGCGCGTCTTTCCCGGGCACGCGCCCGGGGTGCGTCTAGACTTCGAAGGGCTCGCAACGTGATCCTCCAAGCGCTCCTCGCGACGTTTCCGTACGACGTGACCGGACCGGAACCTGGCCCCGACTCCGCCCTCGTGGCCGGCGTGCTCGCCGGCGATGGCGAGAGCGTGGCGCTCTTCGTGCGGCGGTATCACGGGCTGGTCTTCGGGATCGCCTACCGGATGACGGGGGACGCCTCTCTCTCGGAGGACCTCTCGCAGGAGGTCTTTCTGCGAGCGCTCGCCGCGCTTCCGAAGTTCGACGCCGCGCGCCCCCTCCTCCCCTGGATCCGCAGCATCGCCGCCCGGCACGTGCTGAATTTCGTCACGCGCTCGCCCCGAAGGAGGGAGACGGCGCTCGAAAGCAGCCCGGTCGCGCTCGGGCTCCTCGAGCCCGGCCACGACCCTCACGAGCGCCTCGAGGCGAAGGAAAGGGAGCGTTCCGTGCGGCGGGCCCTCCTCCTGCTGCCCGAAAAGCAACGGCTCGTGATCACTCTCAAGTACGGCGGTGATCTGACCACCGAGGAGATCTCGGACATCCTGGAGGTGCCACGCAATACCGTCAAAACCTGGCTCCTCCGGGCCCGCGAGATCCTGCGCAAGGAGCTGACCCGTGCCGTCTGAGGCCGTGCTCCGCTGCGACGAGGTGCGTCTCCTCCTCGACGACCTCCTGGACGGCGAGCTGCGCGGCAGCGTCCAGCGCGACATGGAGGCCCACCTTCGGAGCTGTGTGGCCTGTGCCGGGCTCTTCAAGGCCATGAAGGACACCGACACGATCCTCTCGACGACGTTTCCCGTGACGCCCCCGCGCGGCCTGGACGCCCGGCTCGTGGCCCGCCTTCTGGCCGAGCGCCAGACCCTCGAGGCTCCGCCCGCCCGCTGGGAACGCCCGGTCGTGGCGCTCAGCGCGGTGCTCTTCGGCCTCGCGCTCACGCTCGGCCGCGAGTCCGTCGCGACGTTGTGGGCCGAGTACGGGGCGCCCCTGCCGGCCCTCGCATCGACCCACCTGCCCCTGGACTCGTGGCTCTCGTCGGCCGAGGAGCTCGTGATGGGGCTGGGCACCGGCCTCACGGGCGTCGCTCTCGTCCTCGTCCTCGTCCAGGTTCTGGGCAGCGCCGGGCTGCTCTTCCGGAACGACTCCGGCGGGAAGCGCCGCGCGTGACGGCCGTCGAGCTCGTCACCGTGGAGCTGGCGTTCTCGCTCGGCGCGGCCGGGGCCTCGGCCCTCGCGCTCCTCGTCCGCGCTCTGGCCCCGCGGGCCGTGGCGAGCGCCGACGGCGTGGCCGCCACGCGCTCGGGAGTCCGCCGCTTCCTCATGGGTCTCTTCAACGGCCCCGCTCTGTTCCTGCTCTCGGTGCTCCTCATGAAGAGCGGCCCCGGAAAGGTGCCCGGCCTGATCCTGTTCGCCCTCCTCACCGGTCTCCTTCTCTTCGGGCTCGCCGCGGAGCTGCCCACGCTGGGGGAACGGCTCCTCGTTGACGAAGGGAATCCTGGCGGTCCGGTAGGACCGCAAAGGAATCCCTCCGGGATTCCAGCCCGGCTGCGTGCTTCCGCGCTCGCGGGCGCCCTCCTCGCCGTGGCCCTGTTCGTGCCGTTCCTGGGGCAGGCCGCCGCGCTCGTCGTGCTCCTGCGGGGGCTGGGGACGGCCGTCTTCTGGCTGTTCACGCGCCGCAACCCCGACTGAAACCGTAGACTCGCGCGCGCATGCGACGCGCACTCCTCCTCGCGCCCCTCCTTCTCTCCCTCGACGTCCTCGCCGCCGGTCGCACCCTGCCGGTGCCCGACGCGAGCTTCGACTCCGGCCCCGGCGGCTGGACCCTGGAGGGACAGAACGCCTCACCGCGCATCGACGGGCCCCGCAAGAGCCTGCTGCTCGAATCCGCAGTGCCCGCGCGGCTCACCGCCGTCTCGGGGGAGGTCACCCTCCAGGTCGGCCAGGCCTACCGCCTCTCGGCCGTGATCCGCACCGAGAACGTCAGGTCCGACGAGACGGCCCGCTACCCCACGGCCGCCTCGGCGTGCCTCTCGATGGAGTCCTTCCCGTTCACGAACCACTCCGCCGCCGTGGGCGCGACGCGCGACTTCACGAAGGTGGAGACGATCTTCCTCGCGACGACCGCGAAGGACCGCGTGCGCCTCCACCTCGGGAAGAACGGCGACGCCACGGGCAAGGCCTGGTTCGACGACGTGGTGCTCGAGGAGCTGGACGACATCTCGGCGCTCGTGCCCAAGGAGAGCGTGCGCTGGAGCGGCGAGGGCTACCGCTACGACGACCGCGGCTGGATCTTCGTGCACGTCGAG
>JAEUQS010000201.1 GCA_016789625.1 Acidobacteriota bacterium
TGGACGATTCCTGGCGCGAGGCCGGGTCGTCGCGCCTCGCGCACTACGGGCACATCGAGCCCGGCAGCTACACGTTCCGCGTGCTCGCGATCAACGAGGACGGTGTGCCGAGCGAGCGGGCCGCCGTGCTTTCCCTCACCCGCAGCGCGAGGTTCCGCGAGACGATGTGGTTTCCGTTCCTCCTGGCCGCCGGAGCGGGCCTCCTGGGTGCCGGTGTCCTCAGGCTCCGAACCGCGCGACTGCTGCGAACGAAGGCCGAGCTGGAAGGCCTCGTCGCCGAGCGCACGAAGGCGCTGGAGGAGGAGACGGCCCGCACTCTCGTGGCCAAGAGAGAGGCAGAGGATGCGAACGCGGCCAAGAGCGCGTTCCTCGCGAACATGACGCACGAGCTGCGCACTCCGCTGAACGCGATATTGGGTTATTCCGAGATGCTGGAGGAGTCCGCGGCGGAAGCCGGGCACGGGCAGTACCTCGGCGATCTCGAGAAGATCCGGACGGCGGCGGAGCACCAGCTCGCGCTCGTGAACGGGATCCTGGATCTCTCGAAGATCGAGGCCGGGCGCATGGACCTCCACGTGGAGACGTTCGAGGCGGAGAAGCTCGTCCTCGAGGCGGCCGCGATCGTGCAGCCCCTCGTCGGGAAGCGGGGAAACCGGCTCGTCGTCGACTGTGCGGCCGATCTGGGCCAGCTCTCGACGGACGAGACGAAGCTCCGGCAGAGCCTCTTCAACCTCCTGTCGAATGCGGCGAAGTTCACCCAGAAAGGGACGATCACGCTCCGGGCCGAAGGCGACACCGAACGGGTCGTGTTCACCGTCTCGGACACGGGGATCGGCATGACGCCCGAGCAGCTCTCACGGCTCTTCACGCCGTTCGTTCAGGCGAGCGCCGAGACGTCGAAGACGTACGGGGGCACGGGGCTCGGCCTCGCGCTCACCAAGAGGTTCGCCGAGCTCATGGGCGGCACGGTGTCGGCCGCGAGCCGTTCGGGCGAGGGCACGACGTTCACGCTCCGCATCCCGCGGCGTGGGGCAGGCTGAACATGAGCTCGAACCTGCCCCCCGGGCAACGCCGGATCGAGGGTTTCCCCCGGTTCGGCCTCACGCGGTTCGCGGCGCGCTTCCCCGAGAACCCGAACGCGGTGAAGCTCGAGGTCGGGGGAGAGGTGGAGTCGGCGCTCGACCTCTCCGCCGCGCTCCGCGAGCTGCCGCGCGTCGAGCAGGTCTCGGACTTCCACTGTGTGACCACCTGGACGGCAACGTCTTTGCGCTGGGGCGGGTGGCGTTACGCCGACTTCCACGAACGCGTCGCCGTGTCGCGGGCTCGTCCCAAATCGTCGGCCCGTTTCGTGGTGCTGAAGGCCGCGGACGGCGGCCGCACGATCCTGCCGCTCGAGCACCTCCTCGCGGAGGACGTGCTCCTCGCCGACACATTGAACGGGGAGCCGCTCACTGTGGCGCACGGCGCGCCGCTCCGCCTCGTGGCTCCGGCCCACTACGGCTACAAGAGCCTCAAGCACCTCTGCCGCATCGAGTACTGGAGCGACGACTCCCACTGGCGTCCGGCGGCGTTCCGGTTCATGGACCACCTCGAGGCGCGGGTCGCGCGCGAGGAGCGGGGACGGGGCGCGCCCGGATGGCTGCTCCGCTTGCTGTACCGGCCGCTCGTGAAGCCCACGATCGCGCTCTTCGCGCGCGAGCTGGCCCGCCACACGCGCTGAGTATCATGGTGGCGGGACCCTGTATGAACCGAATGAACCCGCTCGTCGCCGTCCTTCTCCTCGCGTGCGGGCGGGCCGGCGCCGCGGAGCTGCGGGGACCCGGCGAGCCGTGCGAGGCGGGCGCCTCGGTTTGGATGACCTACCGCGCGGACGCCGGACCTCCCGGTCTTCCCTTCACGGCAAAGATCACGAGCTCGAACCCGGAGGCCCTCGTCGTGCCCGGCGAGATCGCCGTGCGGCCTTCACGGAACACGCTCTTCGAGGTCACCTGCCGCCGGGTTCCGGCAGATGCCGTCGTGAGGATCTCGGTCGCCTCGCCTTCACCGGGAACGGCGGAGCCCGAGGCGATCGCCTCGGTGTTCTCGGACGTCGTGGTCGCCGTGCCGCCGTCGGTCGGGGGCCTCTCTCTCGGGGAGTCGTTGAGCGACGGCGAGGAGCTCGTGGGGCGCGTCGCCCTCACGAGAATGGCGGGGGCCGGCGGCGTGGAGGTTCGGTTCACGTCGATCCCTCCGGGGCTCGTCGAGATCGCCCCCGTGAGGGTGCGCGGTGGCGAGGCGAAGAGCGAAGCCGAGTTTCGCGTCGTCGGGCGAAAGGTGTCGCGCCCCACGAAGGTGACGATCACGGCCGCCGTGACCGGCGGGCCGGGCGACGTGCGTTCGACGACGGTGACGGTCGTCCCGCCCCCCGAGCCCGTCTCGTTCGTGGCCACGCCGTCCGGAGGCCGCCTGACGCTCTCGCGACCGGTGGCCGCTCCGCTCAGCCTGGCCGTGACCTCGCGGCCGGAGTGTCTGCTCAACCACCCCTCCGTCGTCATCGTCCGCTCCGGCGAGGACTCGGTCGAGGTCCCCTTCACGCCCACGGTTCCGGTGCCCGTCTCGCCCACCGAGGCCGTCGTGAGCGTCGAGGGCGGTGGGACGAGCATCGAGCTGGCGACGACGTTCGCGTGGCAGGGGACGCTCCGGTTCCGCGACGCGACGAAGCCCGCGCCGCCGTTCGAGATCGACAGCCAGGGAACCCGGCGGCTGACCCTCGAGGCCAGTCCGCCCGTGGGGTCGCCGCTCCGCGTCGAGCTCTCGAGCGCCTCCGAGTTCGTGAATGTGCCACGGTACGTGGTGATCGAGTCGTTTCGCGGGGGAAGGACCGCGGACGTGAAGGTCACGGCGTCGGCCGTTACAGAGAAGAAGGTCGCGACGCTCAACGCCCGAGCGAACGGAAGGGTCACGGCCGTGAGGATCGTCGTCTCACCGCCTCGGTAGCTCACGGAGTGATTCGGGGAGGATTCCGCGACTGTGGGACCTCGCCGAAGTAGCCGACGATGTCCACGTCGACGTATTCGGCCACGCTGGGGAGGGCCGGATCACGAAGGTCGATCCGGAACTGACCCTCCGGCGAGAGGTCCACGACCACCTGCGCCGAGAGCGGGGCCCGCTTGAAATTGATGGCGCCCGGATGGGGGGCCGCGCCGATGTCGGGCGAAAGCGATATGGCGCCGGATTCCCTGGGCTCGGGCACAGTGACCTCGAGCACGAGCGCGGTCGCGGTCGCCGGGATCCCGCAGGCTCCCGGTCCGACCACGAACGTGGACCACACGGCCCGGATGTAGCCGTAGTAGTCCTCCACGCGGCACCGCGGGACCGCGGCGAACGAGGCCGCCGCCGAGTCGCGGGTCCGAAAGGAAACCTCGCTGACCGAGGCCCCGGACCCCGGGCCCTTCGCCGTGAGGCGGAACACGTAGAAGCCCTCGACATCCGGGAGGAACGTGGCCTCTCCGGGAGCCGACGACTGTGGTTGGGACCTCGATGCTGTGGGCCGCCGCACGAGCTCCCAGACGTGCTCGGCACCCGTTCTCGGATGGGGACGGAGCAACCGCTCCTCGCCCTTGGGTCCGAAGGGCGCGTCGATCGTGGCGCGGTCGGCCAGTGCCGGAACCGCGAGGCGAACGGAGGCTCCCTGGAAATCGGTGGTCAGGATCAACCCGTCCCTGCGGCGGCTCATACCCTCGAGGGAACCGAAAGGGGAAATGACGCCGGTCGAGCTCAGGCGCGAACTGAGTGCGCGCCCACGGCCTTCGCGGTCGTAGCGAAACAGGAAGTTCCCCTGGAAGTCCGCCACGAGCAAGTAGCCCCCGGGCTCCATGAGCATTCCGAGGGCGCCCCAGCGCTGACTGTCGAACTCCGACGGGTTCCCGGACGAACCGACCCGGAAGATGCCTCTGCCCGTGGCGACGAGGAGCATGCCGTCGTCGTCGAAGACGATGCTCTCGATCCGGGACGAGAGGTCGGAGAACAGGGTCCGCGTGCCATCGGCCTCGAGCTTGTACACCTTGTCGAGGCTCGCGAAGAAGACCTCGCCGCTCTTCGAAACGGCGAGACCGGTGGCATGGCTTGCCCCGCGGCGCAGCGTCGCGACGGTTCCGTCGGGCGCGACCTTGCGTATGGAGCCCGACCACGACGTGAAGATGAGATCCCCGTTCGGGGCGTACGCGAGCATCGACGGGTAGTACAAGCGGGCCACGTCGCGGGGTCCGTCCACCTCGGAGCACTCACGGGGCTTGCCCGCGAGCGTCGTGACGACGCCGTCTGCGATCGCCCGGATCGTGCAGGCGTAGGAATCGGTCACGTACGTCGTCCCGGCAGGCGACTCGATCGCGTGCTGGGGGGATCGGAACTTCGCCGAAGCAACCGGGCCGTCCGTCGCCCCGCGCGGGTTCTCGACGCCGGCATGGGTCGCGGGCACGTTGTCGGCGCCGTACCTGCGGATCGCGTTGTTCTCACTGTCGGCCAAATAGATGTCGCCGTTCGGAGCTTCGAGGAGGGCCCTCGGATTTCTCAACCTGCCGAGTATCGGGTCGGCCGGATCCGGGTAGACGAACGGCTCGTAGAAGTGCCGGCCGTCGGGCTTGTAACGGTAGATCTGGTTCGTGAGCACGTCACACACGAGCACGTCACCGTTCTTCAGGACGATCAGGTTCTCAGGAGAGAATCCCAGCTCGGGCTCGGGCAGGAGGTGCGGCGGTCCCTGTGGCGGCACGACCTTCACGACGCCATCCTCCTTGTACGAGAAATAGAGGGTGCCGTCATCGGCGACGGCCATGGCGTCGGCGCCAGTCCCGGCGTCCAGAACATCGATCGTGCCGTCGGTATTGAGTCGAGCGGGTGAAGTGCCCGAAAGCACATAGATCCGGCCCCGGGAGTCCGAGCTGA
>JAEUQS010000216.1 GCA_016789625.1 Acidobacteriota bacterium
GAACATTCGGCTTCACCGACGTGAAGGTCGGCCTCGCCACGCGCCCCGACCAGTACATGGGGGCCGTCGAGAACTGGGACAAGGCCGAGAAGGCGCTTGCCGAGGCGTTCCAGCGCCGCGGCCGCGAGTACTTCGTCAAGGAGAAGGACGGAGCCTTCTACGGTCCCAAGCTGGACTTCCAGGTGACCGACGCGATCGGCCGCCTGTGGCAGCTCGGCACTCTCCAGGTAGACTTCGCGAATCCGGAGAACTTCGATCTCGTCTACACGGCCGAAGATGGCCACAAGCATCGCCCCGTGATCCTGCATCGCGCGATCCTGGGCTCGCTCGAGCGCTTCCTCGGCATCCTCATCGAGCACACGGGAGGCGACTTCCCCATGTGGATCGCTCCCGAGCAGGTGCGTGTGGTGCCCGTTTCGGAGAGGGTCACGGACTACGCGGCCGAGGTTCGCGATCGACTCCTCGCCGAGGGCTTCCGGGCCACGGCCGACCTCCGCAACGAGAAGCTCGGCGCGAAGATCCGCGCGGGCGAGCTCGCGAAGGTGCCCGCGCTCTTCGTCGTGGGGGAGAAGGAAGCCGCTGCCGGCGCGGCCTCGCTGCGCCGCCGCGGAATCGGGGATTCCGGCTCGAGGGAGCTCACCGCCCTCATCGCCGAGCTGAAAACCGTCGTGTCGACTCGCACTTTGAAGTGGATTTGAATCAACCGGACCGAGGCCCGGGCGTCAACGCCCGGGCTTCTTGCTGAAGGAGGTCTCACCATCGCTTACTTTCGCGGCGGACCGCGCGTCCCCCCCACGAAGATCTCCCCGATCAACGAGTACATCCTGCGTTTCCCGCAGGTGCGCCTGATTCTGGCCGACGGCTCCCAGGGTGGAGTCGTGGAGCCCCAGGCGGCCCTTCAGGCCGGTCGCGATGCGACCCTCGACGTCGTGGTCATCGCCGAGCAGGCGACCCCGCCCGTCGTGAAGATCATGGACTACGGCAAGTTCACCTTCGAGAAGAAGAAGAAAGAGCACGAGTCCAAGAAGAAGCAGAAGGTCACCCAGGTCAAGGAGATCAAGTTCCGGCCCAACATCGACGAGCACGACTACGACTTCAAGATCAAGAACATCATCCGGTTCCTGGAAGAGGGCGACAAGGTGAAGGCCACCGTCCAGTTCCGCGGCCGCGAAATGTCCCGTATCGACAACGGACGGAAGGTCCTGGACAGGCTGATCCGCGAGCTGGAGGGGAAGGCGCACCCCGAGACCTCCCCCGAGCTCATGGGCAACCGCCTGCACCAGATCTTCAGCCCGCTGAAAAAGCCCGGTCAGTAGACACTTTGATCCTCGGGGTTTCTCGATCCCCCCTGGCCCCCCGCGGGGGTGACGGTCCCTTCACACTCGATTCCAGTCCCGGCTAAGGAGACGACCATGGCGACCAACAAACGCAAGACCCACCGTGGCGCGGCCAAGCGGTTTCGCATCACGGCTTCGGGCAAGTTCAAGCGGGGCCAGGCGATGAAGCGCCACAACCTCACCAAGAAGTGCGCGAGCCGCCTCAGGAAGCTCGACCAGGAGATCGTCGTCTCGAAGGCCGACGAGCGCGTGCTCCGGGTCATGCTGCCCTACCTCTGATCCTGATCCTGGGGGTTTCACTGGAGTGATCTTGGGGGTTTCTCGATCCCCCCAAGCCCCCCTCGAGGGCGGTCCCGTTCCATCCCCAACCAAGCACTAAGGAGTCAACGATGCCTCGCGTCAAGCGTGGACCCAAACGGAAAAATCGCCGCGAGCGGATTCTCGAATTCGCCAAGGGCTACTACGGCACCAAGCACAACTGCTTCCGCATCGCCGAGCTGCAGGTCGAGCGTTCGCTCGCCTATGCGACGCGCGACCGCAAGGCCCGGAAGCGCGACTTCCGCGGTCTCTGGATCATTCGCATCAACGCGGCGGCCCGCCAGCACGACATCAGCTACTCGCAGCTCATCGCGGGCCTCAAGAAGGCCGGCTCGGACATGAACCGCAAGGTCCTCGCCGAGATCGCCGCGCTCGACCCGAAGGGTTTCGCGTCGATCGTCACCTCCGCCAAGTCGGCCCTCGCCACCGCGTCGGCCTGATCGCGGCTTGAGCGGCCCACCGACCTCTCTTTCCATCGACGACGCCCGCCGCCGCTTCTCGGAGGAGATCTCCGAGGCGGAGCGGGCGGCGTCCACCCGCGGAGGGCTCGCGCCGGCCGACGTGGCCGCGCTGCACGTCGCGTGGCTCGGCAAGAAGCAGGGGGTCCTCACCGATCTCCTCGCACGTCTCCGCGAGGTTCCCAAGGAAGAGAAGGCCGCGTTCGGCGCCGGCGTCAACGCGCTCAAGCAGGAGGTCGAGGCGACCCTCGCCCGGCTCGACGAAACCGCGCAGGGCAACGCCGCGCGCGCTCGTGAGGCGGCGCAGGCCGTCGACGTCTCGCTGCCGCCCCGGCTACCCGCCATCGGACGTCTCCACCCGCTCACCGTCGTGCGCCGGCGCATCGAGGCCGCGTTCCGCGCGCGCGGCTACTCGGTGGCCGACGGCCCCGAGGTCGAGACCGACTACTTCAACTTCGAATCGCTGAATTTCCCTCAGGAGCATCCCGCGCGTGACGCGGTGGACACGTTCTTCGTGGAAGACGGCGGCGAGGGGAACGAAAAGCTCCTCCTGCGCACGCACACGTCCCCGGTGCAGATGCGCACCATGCAGAGGATGAAGCCCCCGATCCGCATCATCTGCCCCGGCCGCGTCTTCCGGAAAGACGACATCGATCCGCGGCACCTCCCGGTGTTCAACCAGGTCGAGGGCCTCGCCATCGACGAGGGCATCACGTTCGCCGACCTGCGCGGCACGCTCGCCGCCTTCGCGCGGACGTTCTTCTCGGGCAAGGCCGAGGTGCGCTTCTCGCCCACGTTCTTCCCGTTCGTCGAGCCCGGGGTCGACGTGGCCGTGACGTGCGCGCTCTGCTCGGGCAAGGGCTGCCGCGTCTGCTCCGGCAGCGGCTTCATCGAGATCATGGGCGCCGGAATGGTCCATCCGAAGGTGCTCGCCGCCGGCGGTATCGACCCGGAGCGTTACACGGGCTTCGCGTTCGGCATGGGAGTCGACCGCATCGCGCTCCTCCTCCACGGTCTGCCCGACCTGCGGCTCCTCATCGAGAACGACCTGCGCTTCCTGGATCGCGAGTGGGTCAGCGAGGTGGGCTCTTGAAGTTCCAGCTGCGCTGGCTGGGCCGCTACCTGCCCGGACCTCTCCCGGAGCCTCGCGATCTCGGCAAGAGGCTCACGGCCGCCGGTTTCATCCTCGAAGGCCAGGAAGGGGAGGGCGACGACGCGCTCCTCGACCTCGAGGTCACGGCCAACCGCCCCGACGGCATGAACCACCGCGGGATCGCCCGCGAGGCCGCGCTGGCACTGGGCCGTTCGTTCGCCGATCCCGAGGCGGGCCTCCCTGTCGCCGAAGGCGACGTCGATATCGACACGCTCGCCGTCGTGAGGATCGAGGAGCCCGCGCTCTGCTCCCGCTTCTCGGCGCGCGCCGTCGAGGGGATCCGCATGGGCCCCGCGGGTCCGGAGGTCGCCTCGCCGCTCGAGGCCATCGGCTCCCACGTCATCAGCGCGCCGGTGGACGCCACGAACCACGGCCTCTGGGACATCGGGCAGCCGATGCACGCGTACGACCTCGACAAGCTCGCCAAAGGCGAGGACGGCCGAGCGCTCCTCGTCGTGAGGCGCGCCCGCGCGGGCGAGACGCTCGTGACGCTCGATGGTGTCCACCGGACACTTTCTCCGTCGCACCTCGTGATCGCCGACGCCGAGAAGCCCGTGGGTCTCGCGGGAGTGATGGGCGGTCTCGACACCGCGATCTCGGAGACGACGACCCGCGTTCTCCTCGAGGCCGCGAACTTCGATCCCGTGATCGTGCGCAAGACGGCGCGCTCCCTGGGCATGCACACCGACGCCTCGCACCGCTTCGAGAGGGGAGCGGATCCGGAGACGACCCGCGAGGGGCTCGACCGCGCCGCGCGCCGCATCGTGGCCGACTGCGGCGGCACGGTCGCCAGGGGCACGATCCACGTCGTCGCGCGCGAGATTCCGAGGCGGACGGTGCGCCTCTCCCATGCGCGGCTCGAAGGCTTCCTCGGGCTCGCCGTTCCCATCCAGCGGGCTCACGCGATTCTCGAAGCCCTCGGCTTCGCTCCGAGGGAAATCGAGCCCGGCCTGATCGAGGTCACCGTGCCCACCTGGCGCGTCGACATCGAAGCCGAGGTGGACCTCTTCGAGGAGGTCATCCGCTGCGTGGGCTACGGGAGCCTTCCCGAGACGCTCCCTCCGGCCCGCATCCCCCACGCGTCCGACGCGCTGTGCGCGCTCGAGGAGCGCGTGCGCGATCTGGCCTGCGCCGCCGGCGCGTTCGAGGCGCAGACGTTCTCGTTCGTCTCGCCCGAGGAGAACGCCCCCTTCGGCGGCATCGCGCCGGGAGACAGTGTCAGGCTCTCGAACCCTCTCGGCGAGGTCTTCTCGATCCTCCGCGCGACGCCGCTCATCGGGCTCCTCGCGAGCGCGCGCCACAACGTGCGGGGCGGCCGCGCCGCCGTCGCGCTCTTCGAGGTGGGCCGCGCGTTCGGCCGCAGCGGCCGCGAGATGAGGGAGCGGCGCGCGCTCGCGTTCCTTCTCGCGGGCGCGTCCTCGCGCCATCACACGGCCGAGCCGCGCCTCGTGGATTTCTTCGACGGGTCCGGCTTCCTCGCGGCGATCCTCGGCGCGCTCGGCGTGCCGGGGGTTGCTTTCAAGCCGGTCTCGCTGCCGTTCCTCTCCTCGGGCCGCGCGGCCGAGGTCGTGAGCGCGGACGGCCGGCGCCTCGGCTGGGTCGGGGTCCTCTCGCCCGCGCTCGCTTCGGCCTACGACCTCGTCGAGCCCGTCGTGGGTGAGCTGGACCTCGGCGCGCTGCCCTCGGCGCCGCCGGTTCTCACCGTCGCGTTTCCCTCGCGGTATCCGGGCAGCGACTTCGATCTCACGGTCACGCACCTTCTCGGTGTGTCCTTCGACACCCTTCGCGGCGCGGTGTCGGCGGAGGCTCCCGCGGAGCTTCTCGCCGTCGACGTGCGCAGCCGCTACCAGGGGCCGGGCGTTCCGTCCGGCTCCGTCAAAACGTCCCTCAACCTCCGTTTCGGCTCGCCCGAGCGCTCCCTCTCCCGCGACGAGGTGAACGCCTGGCGCGAGGCCGCGGCCCGCAAGCTGCTGGCCCTGCCGGACACGAAGGTCGACGGCTTCTAGAAGAAAGAGCACCGCATGGCCAAGAGCGACAGCAAGGACAAGGAAACCCGCAACGCCCCTCAGCCCGAGGAGAACGGCGCCGCCTTCGAGGCCGTGTTCGCCGCTCTCGAGGAGAAGGTCGAGAAGCTGTCGGGCCGGGTGAAGGAGCTCTCGAGCGAGAACGCCCGCCTCAAGGCCGCCGTCGTGGAGACCGTGGCCGACCGCGATCGCCTCAAGAAGGAGATCGAGGATCTGCGCGAGGTCACCGCTCGCGGCGGAGCCGCGGAGGAGAAGCTCGCCCGGTGCGAGGCCGAGCGCTCCGAGGTGAAGGGCCGCATCGAGCGCCTCATCGAGATGCTGGAGTCGGCCGAGACGGAACCCGAAGCGGAGTGAGCTGAATTTTTTCAGCCCTCCGGGCCGGGAAACGCCTCCGGCGCGCTGAGCTGAATTTTTTCAGCCCTCCGGGCCGGGAAACGCCTCCGGCGGGCTGAATTTCAGTCGAACGCGATGAGACTGCCGGCGACCCAGCCGGCAGTCGTCGTCGCCGCGTCGCCGCTCGCCTCGAGCGCGGCACCGAGCGCCTCGCCCCAGGCGGCGATGTCGTGGGGACGCCTCTCCCGGTCCTTCTCGAGCGCGGCCAGGAGCAGCGCGTCGACCTCTTTGGAAAGCCCGGCGGCGAGCGCCGAGGGTGCCAGCGGAACCGACGTGGCGACGGTGAGAAACGCGGAGCCGATATCGTCCGTGTCCACGAGCCTCGCGCCGGTGAGCGCCTCGTAGACCACGACCGCCAGCGAATAGAGATCGGTTCTCGCATCGAGGACCGAGCCTCGCACCTGCTCCGGCGACATGTACGCCGGAGTTCCCACGACGGTTCCGGTGAGCGTGAGCCCGCCCTCGGCCCCGAGCGACTTGGCGAGGCCGAAGTCCAGGACCTTGAACGCCAGCCGCGGGCCGGCCGTCGCCTCCCGGAAGATGTTCTGCGGCTTGATGTCCCTGTGGATGATTCCCTCTCCGTGCGCCGCGGACAACGCCGCGGAAGTCTGGCGGACGAGCGCGGCGACTTCCTCGGGGCGTCCCGGCCCGGCCAGCGCGATGAGGCTCGCGAGGTCGCAGCCTTCGAGGCGTTCCATCACGAGATACGCCGTGCCGTCCTCGAGCTCTCCAGAGTCGAAGACCGCCACGACGTTGCGGTGCGCGATCCGCGCGATGGTGCGGGCCTCCTGCTCGAATCGCACGCGCGTGCGGTCGTCGGCGAGCTGATCGGGCTTGATGAGCTTGATCGCGACGTCTCTCTCGAGTCTCTCGTCACGGGCCGCGAGCACCATGCCCATGCCCCCTTGCCCGAGCAGATTCTCGAACCGGTAGCGGTCGAGGAGCTTGAAGGGGACGGCGCGGGGGGAGTGGAGCTCGCCGCCGCAGAGCGTGCACACCGTGGCGGTGTGATCGAAGCAGCGCGAGCAGGCGCCGCAGATCTGGAGCGTCGCGATCCCGCGCTCGTGATATTCGCGGAGGGAGGCCGCGCGACTGGCGGCCGCCGCGTGCAGATCGGATCTCAGGCGCTTCATCTCGAGGGCGCCGCCGAGCTGCTGCGCGAAGCCCACGAGGAGCCGCCTCTCGTCTTCCTTCAGCGCGCGGGGCAACAGGATGACGAGGGCACCGTAGAGCTGTCCGGTTGGGCCCTTGAGGGGAATCGTGGTGCGCTGGTTCGGCGCGACCAGCGGGATCTCGCCCGACGCGGTCGCCTCGAGTTTCAAAGGGTCGGGCGGCGGGATGCCGTCACCGTCGGACGAGAGCGCTTCGAACGCGCTGCCCCGTAGCGCGAAGACGCCGAGCTCCAGCGCCCCGAGCGCGCGGCGCACTTCACCCGCCATCGCGACCGCCCAGCCCTCGACGTCGGAGGCGGCCTGGGGCGCCGAGTCGAGGATGCGGGCCAGCTTCTCCTGCACGAGCGCGAGCTCGCGGGCCTGCTTCTCGAGCCGCACGTTCGCCGACGCCAGA
>JAEUQS010000266.1 GCA_016789625.1 Acidobacteriota bacterium
GTCGACGGCGATCGTGCCGCGCTCGCGGACGGAGTCGAACGCGGCGCGCCGGGCCGCGAGGTACCGGTGCGCCGAAGCGACGCGCAGAGCCTCGTCGAGCGTCTCCGGGGGCTTGGCGAGCGCCTCGTCGAGGGCGGTCTCGCGGAGGCTCGCGAGGAGCACGAGGTGCCTCGTGCGCAGGAGGCGCAGCGCTTCCTTGAGCTCCTCGGAGTCCTCGTCGCGCACGTTCGACACCAGGACGACGAGCGCGCGCCGCCGCTGCCTCTTCATGAGCGTCGTCGCGGCCTCGAGATAGTCCGAGGGAAGGGTCGTGGTCTCGAGGTCGTACACCTGCCCCAGGATCGCCTCGAGCCCCGAGGCGCCCTTCACCGGCGGCAGCCAGCGGTCCCTGCCGCTGAACGTCTGGAGCCCCACCGAGTCGCCCTGCCGGAGCGCCACGTACGCGAGGAGCAGGACCGAGTTGAGCACGTGGTCGAAGTGCGACAGCGTGCCGTCGCGGGCGTGGAGGCGCCGTCCGCAGTCCACGAGGCAGATCACGCGCTGGTCCTTCTCGTCCTGGTACTCGCGCGACACGAGCTGGTTCCTTCGCGAGGTGGCCTTCCAGTCGATGCGGCGCAGCGAGTCCCCGTCGCGGTACTCGCGGAGCTCGCGAAAGTCGGTCCCCTCGCCGCGCTGCTGGCCCTTCATGATGCCGATGCGGCCCAGCCGGTCCTCCACCGCGAAGAGCGCGAACCGCGCCACCGCCCGCACGTTCGGCACCACGCGAACGTCTTCGCGCGCTCCGGCCCTCACCCGCCGCTGCCACAGGTCGAACGCCCCGTCGAGCAGCACGTCGGCCTCTTCGAACGCGAGGTCGCCGCGGCGTCCCGGGGTGAGCTGGTAGGTCAGATCGGCAAAGCTCCGGGCGGGCACCGTGAGCGTCACCGGCAGGCCGTCCACGGCCGCGCCCTCGGGAGGGTGGTCGGTCACGACGAGCCGGAGCGCGCGCGCGCCGGGGTTCGTGACGCGCAGGGAAACCTCCGTGACGGCGCCCAGGGGCAGGGTGCGCGGGACGCGCCGCGAAACGGTGGGCGCGGTGGCCGCCGCGAGGCGCAGCCGCGCCGCGAGGAGGCCGGCGGCGACGCCCAGCGTCGCGATCGCCCACACCCCGAGGAGCGGTGGCACGAGCGCGGCCGCGGCCGCGAGGAGCACGAGCAGGGAGAGGAGCCTGAGAAGGCCCCGGCCCGGTCTCACAGGCGGGGCGCCTCGACCTTCTCGAGGAGCGCGGGCACGATCTTGCTCGCTCGCTGCCCCTCGATCTCGAGCTCGGGGCTCACGATGACGCGGTGGATGAGCACCGGCAGGGCCACGCGCCGCACGTCGTCGGGCACCACGAAGTCCCGCCCCTGGAGAAGGGCCATCGCCCGGGCCGCCCGCACGAGCGCGATCGCGCCGCGCGGTCCGGCGCCGTTGCGGATGCCGGGGAACGTGCGGGTCGCGCGCACGATGCGCACGGCGTAGTCGGTGATGCGGTCGTCCACGAGCACGGCGGCCGCGACGCTCTGGAGCCAGGAGACGAGCTCGGGGCTCGCCACCTGGTTCACGGCCGAGACGTCGAGCGCCTGCCCCACGCGTCCCCCCGTCACGGCCTTCACGAGCGCGACCTCCTCGGCCGCGGCCGGATAGTCGATGTGGATCTTCAGCAGGAAGCGGTCGAGCTGCGCCTCGGGCAGGGGATACGTGCCCTCCATCTCGATGGGGTTCTGCGTCGCGACCACGAGATAGGGCTGCGGGACCGGGAACGACTGCCCTTCGATGGAGATCTGGTTCTCCTGCATCACCTCGAGGAGCGCGGCCTGCGTCTTGGCGGGCGCCCGGTTGATCTCGTCGGCCAGCACGAGGTGCGCGAACGCCGGGCCGCGTCTTATGCGGAAGTCCTGGGTCTTCGCGTCGAACACGGCGTGGCCGGTCACGTCGGTGGGCATGAGGTCGGGCGTGAACTGGATGCGCGCGAAGGAGCCCCCGAACGCGCGGGCGAGCGCGAGCACGAGGAGCGTCTTGCCGAGGCCGGGCACGCCCTCCACGAGGATGTGCCCGCCCGCGAGGAGCGCCGTGAGCGTCTCCTCCACCACCACGTGCTGGCCCACCACCGCGCGTCCGATCTCCTCGCGGAGCTGGGCGACGGTCTCGAACGCGCGGGTGAAGTGGGAAGCCGGCCCGGCGGCGGCCGGGGTCAGCGGGGTGGCGGCGGTCTGTTCGGTCACAGGCTCCTCCTGAGCGTTTCGAGTGTCTGGATCGTCCTGACGAGGTCTTCCGGGGTGGCGGGATCCTCCCCGTCGAGCGCGCGCTCGATGCGGGCGCCGGGGAGATGCGAGAGCGCGGCGAGGCGGTTCACGCGGTCCCTCGCCCCGAGCTGGAGCAGCGCGGGCTCCCGTGAGAGGAGGCGGGCCGAGACCGAGGCCCGCGCCCCTTCGAGGAGCGCGCGCCATTCGCCCCGCCGGTAGAGGTAGGCCCCCGCCGCGTCCACGTGCTCGAGCAGGCTGCGCCGCTCGGGCGGCCGTTCCGCGCGCACCGGTCCGAAGCGCGCGCCGCGGCGCACGAGGAGCGCGGCGAGAGCCACGGCGAACGTCGCGAGGAAGGCCCAGGCGTGCTGCCAGAGAAGCGCGAGGAGCGAGGGCGTCTTGTCGCGCAGCGCGATCACCGCGTGCTCCGGCCAGGACCCTTCCTCGTCGTCCTCGCTCTGGGGTCCGATGGCGAGGTGCCAGGCGAGGCGGGCGTGAGAGGCCTCGTCGAGGAGCTCGTTCCAGAGGATCACGGGCTCCGTGAGGAGCGTGACGCGGCCGGAGCCGTAGCGGAGGGAGAGGACGACGGCGTGGTCGCGATCGGGCGCGGCGACATCGGCAACCGCCTTGCCGGCGGAGAGACGGATCGGGCTCTCGAGCTGGAGCGAAAGGTCGTCGCCGTACGCCGTGAGCTTCGTGAGCACCGTGGACCGGGGGGCCTCGGTCTTCAGGATGTCGGTGAGGGCCTTCTTCGCCTCCTCCTCGCCCTTCTTCCTCTCGCCGGCCCGGTTCCGCACCGAGACCCCGAGAGCTTCGAGCAGCGGATCGCGCTCCTCGTACGAAGGCCCCGTCACGAGGTGGCCTCCGCTCCGCACCCACACGAGGATCTCGCTCGCCCGGGCAGGGCTCCAGCCCTCGCGGTCCACGAAGAGGAAGAGCACGGCCGAGGAGTCCTTCGGAAGCTCGAGGGCGCCGGGCAACGTGGTGGCGGGAATGCCCGACGCGGTGAGGAACCTCTCGAGGGCCAGCGCGGGGTTCACGCGGGCCCGGCCCTGGAACCCGATATCGATTTCCTCCGTGACGCGCTCGTACGTCGTGAGGAACCAGGCGACGAGGGAGGCCACGAGGATCGCGGCGATGGCGACGAGCGGGCCGAAGGAGCTTCGTTTGGTGGCTTCTGCCGTCATGCCGGAGCCTCCGGGCCCGGGCCAGGAAAGGCCCGGGTGAAGCCGTTGCAGAGCCCCAGGCCCGCGGACTCGTCGACGCTGCGGTGGGCGTAGGCCAGGGTCTGCCAGGCGGCCACCAGCTCGGCGAGGTAGACCGTCCGGTGCGCGCCCGGCGCGGCCCGCCGGAGCGCGGCCAGGCAGTCGCCCTCGGTGCTCGACGGGGAGATCGCGAGCCCGCTCTCGGCGAGCCGCGCGACCGAAGCCCGGTAGAGGAGCCCGAGCGCCTCCTCGTGGCGCCCCTCGGTCCAGAGCGCCCGGGCGCGTGAGGGCACGTCCTTCGGAAGGGGCTCGGGCTCCTTCAGCGCCGAGACGCGCGGTGGCGGGCTGGCGGCGCGGACCGCCACGCCGGCGTAGCCCTGCTCCTTCCGCATACGGCTCACGAAAAGCACCGCGAGCGCCACGAAGAGCGCGAGGAGCGTCACCACGAGCACGGGGCGGATGGCCGAGGCGAGGGGGGACGTGCTGCGGTCGCGGAACGGCTTCGGGGCGGACTTCTTCTCGCCGCCGTCCTTCGCCTTCCAGTGCGTGACTTTCTTCTTCGTCTGGAACTCGCGCGCCTCGTAGACCCGCTGGATCGTCGTCTCGGGCGTGTCCGGGGCGGGGATCGGGGGGAGCGCCGTCTGCGCGCCGAGGGTGGCGGGCAGCAACAGGAAGGCCGCGAGAAGGACGGCGAGTCCCGAGCGGCTGAGCCGCTCGGTGAGCCGGCCGAAGCCGATGGCGATGTCCCACCCCTCGAGCGACGTGCGGCGGTTGAGGTAGAGGGCGAAGCCGCCCGACACGTAGAACGGCTCGATGAGCGCGTGCGCGAGATACGTCGTGGCGAGGTAGCCGAAGAGGTCGGCGTTGGA
>JAEUQS010000281.1 GCA_016789625.1 Acidobacteriota bacterium
GGCGACGGCCCGGGGAACGCTGCCCGGACCGCTCGCGAGTCTCGTCGAAAGTCTCTCGGTCGCGCCTCTCGTGGGCGACACGTGGACGCGGGTGAACGCCTACATTCCCACGGCCGTGCTGTGGTGTCTGGCCGCGCTGCCGCTCCTCTTCCTCGCGAAGCTGCCGAAGCCCGCTCCGCCGCCGGCCTCCGCCGTCGCCGTGTCGCCTCTCGCCGGTGTCCTCGGAACCCTCCGATCGCTGCCCCAGACTCCGTCGCTCCTGTGGTTCCTCGCGGCGATGTTCCTCTACTTCGACGTCGTGCACACCGTGCAGATCCAGATGGGCGCCTACTCGAAGTTCGCGGTCGGCTTCACCGACGGCGAGACCCAGAAGCTCCTCATCGCGGCCACGGCGGTCGCGGTTCTGGGCGGCCTCTTCTACGGCTTCCTCTGTCAGAAGGTCTCGATCCGCACGGCGACGCTCGTCTCTCTCGGCAACTGGATCCTGGTGTTCGTGCTCGCGCTCGTGGTGACGAGCAAGACGGCGTTCTACGGGGTCGGCTTCCTGGCCGGCATCGGGCTCGGAGGCCTCAAGGTCACCTCGCGTCTCGGGCTCGTGGCCCTCGTTCCCAAGGACCGCATGGCCGAGTTCTTCGGCTTCTTCACGCTCGCGGGCGAGGCGGCCTCCGTGATCGGGCCGCTCCTTTGGGCGGCGGCACTGAGCTTCTTCCCCGACAAGAGCCCCACGGGCTATCGCGTGGCGCTTCTCACCCTGTTCGTGTTCCTCATCCTCGCCCTCGTCGCCTTCCTCAGGGTGCGGTTCGAGGACGCCCCGGCGGAATGAAGGACGTCCTCCTCGCCCTCGTGCGTTTCCTCGCGCACCTCTTCTACCGGGACGTCGAGGTCGCGGGGCTTTCGAACATTCCGAGAGAGGGTCCGGTCTTTCTCGTCGCGAACCACCAGAACGGGCTCGTCGACCCGATGCTCGTCCTCGCGACGCTGCCCCGCGACGTGGTGTTCGTCGCGAAGTCGACGCTCTGGCGGATCCCTTTGCTCCGCTCGGTGCTGGATCTCTTCGGCGTCGTGCCCGTCGTGCGCCGGGCCGACGTCGCCAAGGAAGGGGAGCCCGGCGGGCAGGACCGGAACGACCAGTCGTTTCAGCGCCTCGCGGGTGTCCTGCGCAGCGGCGGCGCCGTGCTGCTCTTTCCCGAGGGCCGTTCCCACTCGGACCCCGCTCTCTCACCCATGCGCACGGGCGCGGCCCGCATCCTCCTTCTCGCGGACGTCCCGGCCGCGATCGTGCCGCTGGGCTTCTGGTTCCAGAAGAAGGAGGAGTTCCGGTCCGACGTGCTGATGTCGTACGGCGCACCCGTCGTGCCCGCGGAGCGCTCGGTCGACGGCATCACCGAGGCGATCCGCGAAGGGCTCGAGGCCGTGACGCTGAATGCCTCGTCGTGGGACGAGCACGCGGCCGTGCGCGCCGTGGAGTTCCTCTATGGAGAGAAGCTCCCGCTCGAAGGCGGCGAGGGTCTGGCGCGGCATTTTCGCAGCAGGAAAGTGCTCCTCGAGGCGCGGCCCGCGCTGGAAGCGAGGGAGCCCGGCGCGGTCGACGCGCTCATCCAGCGCGCGCGTGTGCTCGAACGGCTCCTCCTTCGCGAGGGGCTCGCGCCGAAGGACCTCGACGGCGCGCCGCCCCTCGCGCGGGTCGTGCGTGAGGCCGCCTCGTCCGTCGCGGTTTTGGCGCTCGGCCTGCCGCTCGCGCTGATCGGCCTCCTCGCGTTCTTCGTGCCGTACCAGCTCGTGGGCATCGTCGTGAAGCGCCTCCTCACGAAAGAGCAGCTCGACCAGATATCGCTCTACAAGATCCTCGTGGGGCTCGTGCTCCACGTGGCGGCCTGGGCCGCGATCGTGGGCGGGCTGTTCCTGTGGATCGGGGCTTTGCCGGCGGTCGGGGCGGCGGTCCTGCTGCCGCTCGCGGGCTACGTGGCGCTCGTCGTCTCCGAGCGGTTCCAGAGGGACCGCGGGCGCCTCCGGGCGTTCCTGACCCTGGTCTTCTCGCGCGACCGGCTGGGCCTCCTGCGGAAGGAGCGGGACGATCTCGTCGCCGAATGCGAGAGGTTGGCCGCTAGACTCCCGCCCGCATGACCGCCCATCTCGCGGAGCTCGACGACCCCGCAAAGCCTCCCGCTCGGACCGGCTACGAGCGCGCCGCCTGGGTGCTCCTGGGTCTCTCGATGCTGTTCGTCTTTCGGTATCACCTCGTCGTCTCGCTCGTCGCGGGGCTCCTGGTGTACTCGCTGCTCCACCGCATCGCGCGGTTCTTTCGCGGCGGAAGGACCCACGGGATCCGCAAGCTCCTCGCGGTGACGCTGCTCGGGCTCTTCGCGGCCGGAATCGTGACGCTCCTCGTGCTCGTGCTCGCGGGCTTCGCCAAGGGGCGCCTC
>JAEUQS010000292.1 GCA_016789625.1 Acidobacteriota bacterium
CCGAACGGCATCACCGCCAACAGCGTCTGCCCCGGCTGGGTCGAGACGGACCGCGTGGCCGCGCACCTCGAGGAGCATGGAGCCGCGGTGAGGGCCGAGATCCCGCTGGGCCGCGTGGCCACCACCCAGGACGTCGCGAACGCCGTGCTCTTCTTCCTCTCCCCGCTCGGCTCCTACGCGAACGGCACGGCTCTTCCGCTCAACGGAGCTTCATTCCTTCATTGAGCCGCCCGGTTTTCCTCGTCTTCATGCCAGCTCGATAGACTCTCGGCACCATGAAGCTAGAGAAGCTCGACGGCCACGCGACGGTCAAGGGGACGATGCTGAAGGCTCACCTCGACTGGGCGAAGGAGCGCCTCCCCGACATGACGCTGCTCCTGCCGCACCTCGACGGCACGACGACGCCGCTCGTGCGGGGCTTCGTGCTGTCGACGCAGTGGATCCCATTCAAGAGCCTCATCGCGATCGACCGCGCGATCGCGACCGTGATGGGCGGACCGCCCGAGGACACCTGGCTCGAGCTGGGCCGCTTCTCGGCGCACCAGAACCTCGACGGCGTCTACAAGACGTTCATCTCGAACGAGCCGCACCGCTTCTTCGAGAAGAGCGCGCTCCTCCACGAGCGCTTCCAGAACTTCGGCGAGTGCCGCTACGAGAAGACCGGCGAGCGGAGCGGCCGCATGACGCTCGTGAACTACCCCGTGTTCTCGGAGGTCTTCGACCTCTCGGGGAAGGGCTACTACGAGGAGGCGCTCCGCCTCATGCACGTGCCCGGGCCGATCTCGGTGACCATCGTGGCGAGCCCGTCGAACGGCGACGAGCACACGGTCTTCGATTTCCGCTGGTAGCTCGACCTATCGCGACAACTTGTTGGCCGCGTCGAGCGCCGCCACCTTGTAGCACTCGGCCAGCGTCGGGTAGTTGAAGACCGCGTCCACGAAGTAATCGAGCCCGCCGCCCAGAGCCATCACGGCCTGCGCGATATGGATCAGCTCCGTCGCGCCCGTGCCGATCGAATGCGCCCCCAGGAGCTGTCCGTCGGCCCGGTGGAACAGCATCTTGAAGAAGCCGGTGTCGTCTCCGAGGATCTGTCCGCGCGCGATCTCGCGGTAGCGCGCGACCCCGACCTCGTAGGGAATGCGCTTCAACGTCAGCTCGGCCTCGGTGAGCCCGACCATCGAGATCTCCGGGACCGCGTAGATGCCGAACGGAAAGAGCTTGTTCATGCGGCCCGCGGGCGCGTCGAACGCGTGGCAGGCGGCCAGCCGCCCCTGCTCGGCCGAGGTCGCCGCGAGCGAGGGATAGCCGATGACGTCCCCGGCGGCGTAGATGTGCGGCACGGCCGTCTGCAGCGCGCCGTCGACGAGGATGCGGCCGCGGTCGTCCGCCGTGAGGCCCGCGGCCTCGAGGTTGAGGCCCGCGGTCGCTCCGATGCGGCCGGCCGAGTAGAGGACGAGGTCGGTGACGATCCGCTTCCCCGATTCCAGCACCACCACCGCACGCCGCGGCGGAGAGCTCGTCACCTCGAGATGCTCCACGGCTTCGCCCATGCGGAACGTGACGTTGCGGTTCCGCATCTGGTGGACGAGCTCGTCCACGATTTCCGAGTCCAGGAACTCCAGCGGCCGCGGACGCTTCTCGATGACCGTCACGTCGACGCCCAGGGACGAGAAGATCGACGCGTACTCCATGCCGATCACGCCGGCGCCCACGACGGCGAGCGACCGCG
>JAEUQS010000386.1 GCA_016789625.1 Acidobacteriota bacterium
GGCGACGCGCTCCTCGGGCTCGTGAACGACATCCTCGACTTCTCGAAGATCGAGGCCGGGAAGATGGAGCTCGAGTCCATCTCCTTCAGCCCGCGGACGTGCGTCGAGCAGGCGAGCGACATCCTCGCGCTCCGGGCGCAGGAGAAGGGCCTCGAGCTCACGGTGCTCGTCGAGCCCGACGTTCCCGAGCGGGTCCTCGGCGATCCCGCGCGGCTTCGGCAGGTGCTCCTGAACCTCGGCAGCAATGCAGTGAAGTTCACCGAGAAGGGCGACGTCACGATTCACGTCCGGAGGGAGCTCGGGCGATCCCAAGGGATCGCCTCAGGCAGTCCTGCCGGACTGCTCGGCGGCCGCAATCTCCTGCGCTTCGAGGTCGTCGACACCGGCATCGGGATCCCGGAGGACAAGAGGGAGCGCCTCTTCCGCTCGTTCTCGCAGGTCGACGCGTCCACGACCCGGAGGTTCGGCGGAACGGGACTCGGCCTCGCGATCTCCAAGCGCCTCGTCGAGCTGATGGAGGGCGCGATCGGCGTGGAAAGCACCGAAGGCGCGGGGTCGACGTTCTGGTTCACGGCGCGCCTCGAGCCCACGGCCTCCGCCGCCAGGCTCCCGGTCGTGGCCCCGTCGAGCCTGAAGGGGCGAAGGGTCCTCATCGTGGACGGCAACGCCATCAGCCGGCGGGTCGTCCGCGAGATGCTCAAGAGCTGGGGATGCGACTGGGCCGAGGCTGCCGGCGCCTCGGAGGCGCTTGCGAAGCTCCGGGCCGCTGCGACCTCGGGCCAGGCCATCGACGTCGCCCTCCTCGACTACCAGGTACCTGGTTTGGGCGGGGACTCCCTCGGCGTCGAGATCAAGCAGGATGCCGCGCTCTCGAAGACGATCCTCATCCTCCTCACGTCGATGCCCCGCCGCGGAGACCTCACCTCGGCGGAGAGCCAGGGATTCGCGGCGTATCTCACCAAGCCGCTCAAGAAGAGCGTGCTCCGGGAAGCGCTCGAAGCCATCTTCGCGGAGGGCGGCTCCACGCGCCGGCCGAGCGTCCACACCCTTCACTCTCTGGCCGATTCGATCGGGCGCAAGCCGTGGATCCTCGTGGTGGACGACAACGTCGTGAACCAGAAGGTCGCCGTGAAGATGCTCGAGAAGGCCGGCTGCCGCTGCGACGTCGCGAGCGACGGCCGCGAAGCCGTCGAGGCCGTCGGCCGCCGGCGCTACGACATCGTGTTCATGGACTGCCAGATGCCGGTGCTGGACGGCTACGCCGCGGCGACGGAGATTCGTCTCGGTGAGCCCGAGGGAGCTCGCGTGCCCATCGTGGCGATGACGGCCGAGGCCATGCCCGGAGACCGCGAACGCTGCCTCGCCGCGGGAATGGACGACTACGTCGCCAAGCCGTTCGCCTTCGACGAGCTGTACCGCGTGCTCGGGCGGTTCGTGAGGGCCGAGATCGCTCCGGTTTCCGGAGTGACTGTGGTGTCGGGTCCGGAGGAGCCCGTGCTCGATCCCGGCCGGATTCGGGAGATCTCGGACGGGGACCTCGAGTTCGAGGGTGAGCTGTGGCGCCTCTTCGAATCCAACACCGCGAGCTGCCTCGCCGGCCTCGCGCAGGCCCTCGAATCCGGCGACGTCGTGCGCGCCCGAAGGGAGGCCCACTCGCTGAAGGGGCTGGCGATGAACGTAGGGGCCGGGCCGTTCGCCCGTCTGGCCGGGGATGCCGAGCGGGATCTGGTGGAGCGCCGGCCGGCCCCCGTCCTGCGTTCTCTCCCGGACCTCGTCCGGGCCCGCGACCTCGTCCTCGCCGAGCGGGATCGTCTGAATTCGATGAGCGGAAAGTGGGGGGCCAGAGAAACCTCCAGGATCAAATTCAGATCTCTCCCTGGTGGGGGGTCTGGGGGGATCGAGAAACCCCCAGGATCAGGTCGACATGCAGCGCAGGAGTTCCTTCTTCGCGCGGTAGAGCAGCGTCGCGACGTGATCGGGCCGGAGCGACAGCTCGCGGGCGACATCCTCGCCCGACAGCTCCTCGAGCATGCGCATCGTGACGACCCGGCGCTGGACGTCGGACAGCCTCGAGACGCAGCCCTTGAGCCGCACGTGCCCTTCGGCCACCTCGAGGAGCTGATCGGCGCCGAGCTCGGTCCCGGCCAGGTCCTCCCGCTCCGTGATGTCCTCGTGGGGCAGCGCGCGGAAGGCGCGGCGACGCATGTTGCGGGCGGCGTTCCGCACCACCACGGTGAGCAGACGCCGCGAGTCTTCGGCGTCCCCCACCAGCGAGCGCGCCTGCGGCAGGGAGAGAAACGTCTGGAAGGCCTCCTGGACGGCGTCCAGCGCGTCCTCTGCCCGCAGGCCCTCCTGCTGCGCCACGGATGCGAGCGCGCGGGTGTGGGCGAGGGCCAGATCGGAAACCCAGCCGACGAAGGAAGGGGGCTCGGGAGACATCGGGAGGGAGGATTCTAGGCGCGACATGAACGGACCTCCGTAA
>JAEUQS010000408.1 GCA_016789625.1 Acidobacteriota bacterium
CCGAACGCACCGCCGCCCGCAAGCTCCTCGCCGAGAGCGTCGCCTCCGTTTTCGAACGGAGGCTCCACGAGGCGCTGGATCCGGTCTTCCGGCTGCACTGCGAGGGGGGCCCGGCCTTCTTCGAGGAACAGGCGCCGGCAGCCCTCCGGAACGTCCAGCTGGCGTCACGTCTCTTTCCTTCGGTGCTCCTCGCCGACGAAACGGGGCGCGTGGTGTGGGAGAGCCCGCAGGGGACCGCAAGGCCCGAGAGCCTTCGGGATCCGGGCGGTATTGCGAAGAGCACGCTGGTCGGCGAGGGGAACGCACGCCACCTCGTGCTCCCTCTGCGGGACGCGAGCGGTGCCGTGAGAGCCTTCGCCGGCTTCGGCGTGCCCGAAGGCGCCCCCGCGCTCGTGGCGCTGCTCCCCCGGGGATCCCTCGGGCCGTCGTTCGCGATCGAGCTCGTCGAGCCTGCGGGCGCCGTCGTCGCTCGGGCGGGGCCCGCAGCGCCGGCCGACCACATCGCGGCGATCGCCTCGTCGTTCGTGCGCCGGGTGCCGTCGAGCTTCCGCTGCGTTTCGTGCGGCGCGGTCGCGACCTTCGCGCCGATCGGCTCCCTGCCGTTCGCCGTGCTGGTGAGGCAGAACCGGGACGATCTGGCGGCGCCCTTTCCCGCGCTCGCGAAAAAGGCCCTGGCGCTGATTCCGCTCTTCGTGCTCGTGGGGGCCTTCTTCTCCTGGGGCGCGGCCCGGAGCCTTCGCGCGCCTCTCGTCCAGCTGGACGCCGCGGCCGCGCGCATCGCGTCGGGCGATCTCGCGACCCCCGTGCAGAGCCTCTCGGAAGACGAGATGGGGCGGCTCGCCCGATCTCTCGAGACCATGCGCTCCGCGCTCGCCGAGAAGCACGAGGTCCTCGAAGGACGGGTCCGCGATCGCACGCAGGCCCTGAAGGCGGCGAACGAGGAGCTCCGCCGCCGCGAGGCCGACCGGCTGGGCCTCCTGCGCAAGGTCATCGCCGCCCAGGAGGAGGAGCGCCGCCGGCTGGCCCGCGAGCTGCACGACGAAACCTGCCAGACGGTCACGGCGCTCGCCGTGTCGATCGACGGCGCCCTCGGGCGGGCCGACGCGGGCTCGGCTCCGGGGGCCGTCTTCGACCGGCACGCGCTCGAGGCGGCCCGCGACATCGCCGGGCGCACGCTCGACGGCCTGCACAGGTTGATCTTCGACCTCCGGCCCTCGCAGCTCGACGACCTCGGCCTCGTGCCGGCCCTTCGCGGCTACGCCGAGAGCCGGTTGCCCGGCCTTTCGGTGTGGTTCGAGACCGAGGGCTTCGAAGAGCGCTTGCCGCCGCACGTGGAGACGGCCGTCTTCCGCGCGGTGCAGGAGGCGCTCTCGAACGTCGCCCGGCATGCGGGAGCGGAGAACGTCTTCGTGGAAGCGCGCCAGGCCGGGGGAGCTCTCACGTTCTCGATCGAGGACGACGGCTGCGGGTTCGATCCGGGTTCGGTGGCGAGGCCGTCCGTCTCGGGCCGCGGGCTCGGCCTCCTCGGCCTGCGCGAGAGAATCGACCTGCTGGGAGGCACCGTTTCGATCGACTCCTCTCCGGGCGAGGGCACCTGCGTGCGCATCGAGGTGCCGGTGCCGAGGGCGGCGTGAGCGCGAGGATCCGCGTCGTCCTCGCGGACGATCATGCGCTGCTGCGCGACGGTCTGCGGGCGCTGCTCGCCCGCGCCGAGGACATCGAGGTCGTCGGGGAGGCTTCCGACGGCCGCGAGGCCATCGCGGTATGCGAACGGCTCTCACCGGATGTGATCGTGCTCGACATCGCGATGCCGGGTCTGGGGGGGCTCGAGGCGGCCACGGAGATTCGCAAGTCGCAGCCCTCGGTGAAGGTCCTCGTCCTCACGCAATACGAGGATCGCGAGTACGTCCGCCGCTTCCTGAAGATCGGGATCTCGGGCTACGTCCTGAAACGGGCCGCGGCTTCCGACCTCACGTCGGCGATCCGGAGCGCCTCGCGCGGCGGGCTGGTGCTGGATCCGGCGATCGCCCGCGACGCGCTGGTCGAGAGTGAGGGTCCTTCGGTCAGCGAGGACCCCTACGAGCTCCTGACCGATCGTGAAAAGCAAGTCCTGCGGCTCGTGGCGGAGGGCCGGAGCAACAAGGAGGTCGCGTCCCTTCTGGGCATCAGCCTCAAGACCTCGATGACCCACCGCGAGCACCTGATGCTGAAGCTCGGACTCCACAACCGGACCGACCTCGTGCGGTTCGCGCTCAGGAAGGGCGTTCTGCCCGCCTGAGCGCCTGCGTCGTGGGAGCGGGATCCGTCGGGGGACGGAGCTTGTCGGCCAGGTGGTGGAGCAGCATCGCGAGCCCGATCACGGGCAGGAACAGGACGTAGAGGGCGCCCAGGAACGGTGCGAGCCCGAAGAAGGCGAGCGTTGGAACCCGCACGAATTTCGTGCCGGGGGTGCCGGGGAGGGCCTTCGGGGAGCCCTCGATGGTGGTGAGCTTCCGGGCTTTCCAGTTCCAGTAGAAGCCCGGTTTGGCGATCTGGTTGGCGTCGAGCTGTCTCATGGTGTCCTCCTCGCTCTCTTTTCCTGCAAGGTTCAGTGCGTGGCGGGGACGGTCGCTTCGCGCGCGGGTTCCGTCGGGTTCGGCGCCGCGGTGTGACGGATCTTGTTGGCCAGGTGGTGGGCGAGCATCGCGAACCCGATGACCGGGAGGAACATGACGTAGAGGGCGCCCATCAGAGGCGCGACCGCGAGCACCAGGGGCGCCGGAACGCGCAGGTAGGTGGTGCCGGGCTCGCCAGGGAGCGCTTTCGGAGCGCCTTCCACCGTCGTGAGGTCCCAGGTCTTGCGGTTCCAGTAGAACCCCGGATTGGCGATTTCGTTGTCTTCGTGTTTTCTCATGGCGTCCTCCTTTTTCTTCCGGGGGAAAGGTAGGGCGCAGGGGACCGCGTTCCCTCGGGAGGAGCGCCCCTTCGGCGGGTCTCGACTCCCGACATCGCCGGGAAAAACTCCCGATACCGCTCCCATGCGCGGGACGCCGTCCTCTTTCCTTCCGGCGGGCGCGGTGCTATCTTCCCCGTCCCGCTCGGTCGGGGCGTAGCGCAGCCTGGTAGCGCACACGGTTCGGGACCGTGGGGTCGGAGGTTCGAATCCTCTCGCCCCGACCATATTCATCACCTCGGGCTTTCGTGATCCTCTCGAACGCCGATCCCTTTATCATTGCGGCATGTCTCAAGGTTCGGTGTCTCTGACCCTCGACGGGTCCCTGGCCGTCGTCACGATCGCGCGTCCACCCGAGAACGCGCTCGACACGGAAAGGCTCGAGGCTCTCGAAGAGAAGCTTCGGGAAGTGTCCCGGCAGCGACAGGTCAAGGTCGTCGCTCTCTCCTCGCACGGACGCGATTTCTGCACCGGACTCGAGATGGGGGAGCAGCGACCGGGACGCGTCGACCCCCTGATCCGCGCCTTTCACTCGATGGTGAGGTTTCTTCTCGCGCTGGAGGTGCCCACCGTCGCGCTCATCCAGGGACGCGCGCTGGGCGCCGGCGCCGAGGTGGCGCTCGCCTGCGACTTCGTGTTCGCGGAAACCACGGCGACGATCGGCTTTCCGGAGATCCGGCTCGGGGTTTTCCCCCCCGTCGCCTCGGTGCTTCTCGAAAGGCGTGTGGGGCGCGCCAAGGCCGCGGATCTCATCTTCTGCGGCGCGGCCATGACGGCCGAGGCCGGGGAGAGGAAGGGGCTCGTCAACGCGCTCGTGAATCCCGGCGACCTGGTGAACGCTCTCGAGACGATCCACCAGCGGCTGGAGCCGTTCTCGGCGTCGACCCTCCGGCTCGCGAAGCGGGGGATGCTTCTCGGTGGCACCGGGGACGTCCTGTCCGCCCTCCTCGCGGTGGAGCGGAGCTACCTGGGCGATCTCATGAAGACGGAAGACGCCCGCGAGGGGGTTTCCGCCTATCTCGAGGGCCGAGGTCCGGTGTGGAGGAACAGGTAGCAGCGGGAAAAGGAAAGAGCCCCCGGACGCGCCTCGGCGGCTACGCCCGGAGGCCTGGAACCGAAACCGGGCCACCCCTCATCGTTCGTGGTCTCGAGGCCCCCGCTCAGCGGGGCGCCACGATCTCCACGACGCCATCGTAGAGGCGTTCGCCTCCCGGTGCGGTGCGCACCATCACCGACCGGCGGCCGGTCGTGGGGGCTTCTCCCTCAGGGAGACGCACCGAGAGGTCATCCGAGGGCGAAGTCCGCTTCAGCGGCCCGCTCTCCCACGCAGGGGCTCCCGAAGGTTCCACGCTCACGACGACCTCCTGTGTGGAGGCGGGGAAGAGGGTCCCGGGAAAGACGAGCACGACGTCGGCGCCCGGCGCGCGGACGAGCGTTCTCACCTCGGTCCCCGTACCCGCCGGGAGCGCGCCCAGGACGACGACGGCCGGACTCCCGGGTCTCCTCGGGCTCTCCGGCCGGGCCGCCGCCGCGATGACCCGCGCCCGAGCCTCCTCGAGCTCGGAACGCAGGTGGAGCGCCGCGGCGACCGCTCCGAAAAGCAGCGCCGCGAGGAACGCCGAGACGTACGGGATGGCCCGGTTTCTCGGAGGCCGGCCGCCGGGAGAGGTGGGCAGAGCCCGCCTCAACGTTTCGTGCTTTCCGAGGTGGAGGTTGAGGCGCTTGGTCGTCTCGACGCGGTCCTTGTAGTACGGGCTGTCGAGGAGGGTCTCCTCGAACCGGCGGCGGTCGCTCCCTTCGAGCTTCCCGAGAACGAACTCCGAGACGAGTTTGTCCTCCTCGTCTTCCACTCGGTCCAGGAGCGCGTCGTTCTCGAAGTAGGCCTCCTCGAAGCGCGTCCGGGAAGCCTCGGACATCCGGCGGAGGAGGTAGTCCCGAATCTCCTCCGGCGTGGGCGCGAGAGCGGGACCGCTCATTTCCGGCGGCCGCGCCCGGGATGCGGGCGGCCGCGCGGCTTGGGGGGCTCGCCGGAAGCTGTCTCCATGTGCTTCTTGAGCTCCCGCTTGGCGCGGTAGACGCGCATGTCGATCGCGTCCGTCGAGATGCCCTCCTCGCGGGCGATGGCCCGCGAGGGCATCTCGTCCACGAAACGCTTCACGAGGAGGTCGCGCATCTTCTCGGGGAGCAGCGAGAGGGCCCGTCCGAAAGAGGCCTTGCGGCTGGACGCGAGCGCCTCGTCGAGAGGATCGCCCGTCGAGGCGAGGTCCACCGCTCCCGAAAGGCCGTCGTGCGCGTGCGCCTTCACCACCCGGCGGCAATACTCGAAGAACACGTTCTTCGCGATGCCGAGAGCGTAGGCCTCGGGGGACTCCAGGGCCTCCCCGCGGCTCGTCCGCTGGAGAACGCGCAGGAGCGTTTCCTGCGCGAGCTCCCGGGCTTCGTCCTCGGTGCGCACCCCGCGCGACAGGAAGAACCTCCTCAGCTTCTCGGGGAGGCGCCCGAGCTCGGCGTCGAAGGGGTCGGTCCAGATGGTGGACATCTTGACGGCGTCCAGTTTACCCGATATCGCGTTACCCATCCGGGCGCGGGTTCCTCAGAGCCCCTGAAAGGCGCGGTGTCCCCGGAACCACAGCGCCGTAGCATTGAGCCCGCCCGCGAGGGGCACGTGCTCCACGAGGCCCAGCTCGCGGGCCGCTTTCGAGACGTCGAGCACGCTGCGCCGCTGCTCGCCGGGCTTGCCGGGCAGATAGCGGGCCGGGCGGGAGACGCCGCAGGACTCGGCGACCAGACGGTAGAGCTCGTTGATCGTCGTCTCCACGCCCGCTCCGATGTTGAAGATGCCGGACTTGCCGGATTCGAAGGCCGCCCGGTTCGCGGCCACGACATCGGCCACGTGAATGAAATCCCGGGATTGGAGCCCGTCCCCGTAGATGACCGCTTCCTCGCCCCCGAGCAGCCGGTTCATCCAGATGCCGATCACACCCGCCTCGCCGCGACCGTCCTGCCTGGGGCCGTAGACGTTGGAATACCTGAGGCACGTGACCTTCACGCCGGCCTCGGAGCAGAGCGCGTCGAGGTACTTCTCGCCGGCCAGCTTCGCGATGCCGTAGGCCGAGTAGGGCCGGGTGGGGTGGTTCTCGTCGGCGGCAAAGCCATCCGGGTCGCCGTAGATGGCTCCGCCCGTGGAGGAGAACACGATCTGCGAAACCCGCTCCGCTGCGGCCGCCTGCGCGAGTCGGATGGTGCCGAGGATGTTCACCTCGGCATCGAAGAGGGGATCGGCCATCGACTTGCGGACGTCGATCTGGGCCGCGAGGTGGAAGACGGCGTGGATCCGCTCCTCGCGCAGGAGCTCGGGGAGGGCGGCGTCGCGGAGGTCTCCGCGCTCGAGCCGCACTTCCTTGGGGAGGCGTTTGGCATCGCCGGTCGACAGGTCGTCGAGGACGACCACCGGATGTCCCTGCGCGAGGAAGGCCTCGACGAGGTGGGAGCCGATGAATCCGGCGCCCCCGGTCACGAGGAGCGGCTGGTCCTGAGCTTTGGAGGAGGTGGCGTCGTTCGTCACAGACCGTCGAGAATACCGGCGTGGCCAAAGGGGCACAAGGAGCGCTGCCTCGCGCCTTCTACGAGCGGGAGACCGCGATCGTGGCGCGGGATCTCCTGGGCTGCGTGCTCGAGTGCGGGGGCGCGCGTCTCGTCATCGTGGAGACCGAGGCCTACCTGGGGGCCGCGGACCGCGCGTGCCACACGTTCGGGGGGCGCAGGACCGCGCGCGTCGAGCCGATGTGGGGGCCCGGCGGCCACGCCTACGTGTACCGCATCTACGGGCTCCACGACTGCATGAACGTCGTCACCCGGCGGGCGGGGGAGCCCGAGGCCGTGCTGGTGCGCGCGGGTGTTCCGGAGGCCTTCTTCGAGGGAGTCCCCCATTCGCGCCAGGACCTCCTCGCGGCGTCCGGTCCGGGCCGGCTCTGCCGTCGCCTCGGGATCACGAGGGAGCATTCGGGCCTCTCGCTTCGAGGCCCGGCGCTCCGCATCCTGCGCGGCCGGGAAGCGGCTCGCGAGGTCTTGAGCGGACCCCGGGTCGGCATCGGCTCGGCGGGCGAGGCCGCTTTCTGGCCTCTCCGGTTCGCCCTTTCCGACTGCCCGGCCGTGACGGCGCGGTCGACCCTCCGGCCGTACCAAGGCTGAGTATCGAGCGCCTGCCCCGGCGGGGTTCGGGGGATCGAGAAACCGCGAGAAAATTTCAGCTCGCCACTCCCAGGTCGGGTGCTCTCACCACGCAGTTCTTGCCGTTCCGCTTCGCTTTGTAGAGCGCCTGGTCGGCGCGCTCCACGAGCAGCCTCTTGTTCGAAGCATCGTCGGGGTAGGTGGCAAGACCCATCGAGACCGTCACGCTCAGGGGGTGCGAGAGCTCGGGGGTCACGAAGAGGCGCGCGGCGATGCGCTGGCGCAGCCTCTCGGCGACCACGAGCGCGCGGTCCTCGGCCGTCTCGGGAAGGATGAGGGCGAACTCCTCCCCGCCGTAGCGCGCCACCGTGTCCATCTCACGGACGCCGCGCCGCAGCTCCTCGACGAGGCCCCGGAGCACGAGGTCTCCGACGGGATGCCCGAACTTGTCGTTGATCTTCTTGAAGTCGTCGATGTCCACCATCAGCAGCGCGAGGGGCTGCCGATTGCGCTCGTGGCGGGTGATCTCGCGGTAGAGCGTCTCCTGGAAGTGGCGGTGGTTGAACGCCTCGGTCAGGGAATCCCGCACCGAGAGCTGCCGGGTCGTTTCGTAGGCCCGGGCCGACTGGATCGCCGTCACCGCCTGATTCGCGAAGATCTCGAGCGCCTGGATGTCCTCGAGCCGGGGCGCGAAGCCCGAGCGCGGCTGGTCGATCTGGAGGACGCCGATGATCTGGTCGCCGGCCGTGAGGGGAACGAAGAGCAGGTCCCGCGCGTGCCACGGCGCCGCCAGCCCCTTCCGGCGCCGCGCCGCGCGGGCCGAGGAGTCCTCGGGAGACAGCTGCTGCTCGACGTGGCTGATGAAGTACGACTTCGAGATCCGGTGTCTCTCCGCGAACCACTTCACCACTTCCTCGCGGGGAAGGTTCTCCTTCGAGAGAGTGTCCCAGGCTTCGTCGAGGCCCACGTGGGCGCGGCGCACGAAGACGTTCTCGGCCCGGTCGTAGAGAGAGAGCAGCACGACGTCCCACCCGAGGCTGGCGGAGGCCGCGCGCACGATGTTCTGGATGACGTGGTCGAGCGTCAGGTGCGATTTCAGCTCGTTCGACACGTCGAGGATGCGGTGGAGCGCCTCCGCGCGGCTCTGGAGCCTTTCGTTCACGGCCTGCATCTGGCGCCTGAGGCTGCGGTCCTGGACCGAGAGCGCGACGTGGTCGGCGAGCTGCGTGAGCTGCTGGACGAGCTCGGGCTCGTGGAGCGCGGCATCGTCGGACTCGAGGACGAGAAGGCCGGTGATGACCTCGGGGGTTTGCAGAGGCAGGACGACCTGGAAGGGAAACGCGGCGTTGAGAACGATCGTCCTCTCGCTGCCGGCCGAGAGCTGGCGCGCCGGAGCCTCGTGGAGTCCGTTGGGATCTGCCGTCTTCGTGACCCAGGCGAGGAGCTCGGCGCGGGGCAGCCGCGTCTCCCCGCTCAGCACCGCCGTGACCTTCTCGACCTCGGTTCCGCGCAGCGGGTCGGGCTCCTCCTCGAAGGAGACGGTCGCCAGGGCCTTCACGGGGAGCACCTCGCGCAGCGTGCCGAAGAGGCGCTCGAAAACCACCTCGTCCCTGTCGTTCGAGGTGAAGAGCCGCGAGAGCGCACGCAGCGTGGCGAGCTCGCGGTTCCTGCGGGACAGCTCCGCCGCGCGGCGGCGGGCGCTCGCGAAGCTCCTGAGGGCCGCGGAAACGAGCGCCACCGACGTGAAGGCCAGGACGTCGCCGGGAATGCCGTAGAGCGGATGCAGGAGGAGGATGAGCGCCATGCAGGGCGCGAGGAGCACCAAAGCGACGAGCTGGTAGAGCACCACGCGCACGAGCTCGGGGAGGCGGCCCTCGGGGCCGCCC
>JAEUQS010000497.1 GCA_016789625.1 Acidobacteriota bacterium
CGTGGCGACCGGGTTTCGCGAGGCACTCCCACGTCTCCTGGGTCGTGTCCGCGAGCCGCCGCACGAGGAGGATCTCGAGGCGCCGGCCCGTCTCGTCCAGCCCGACGAGCCGCGCGGGGATCACCTTCGTGTCGTTCACCACGAGGACGTCTCCGGGTCGCAGGAGCGACGGCAGGTCGCTCGCCGAGAGGTGCCGCAGGGCGCCCGTGAAGCGGTCGAGGTGCAGCAGCTTCGCCGTGCCGCGCGGCGCGGGACGCTGCGCGATGGCTTCCTCGGGGAGGTGGAAATCGAAATCGGCGACCTGCACGGCGGGCGCGATTGTAGGGAGTCGTTTGACGCGCCGGGGGGTCGTGAGTAGTGTGCGCGCCGCAATGGGTGAAGCCGCAGGAACCTTCCGGAAAGTCCGTCTCATGGACGCGGGGCACGTCGCCCGCGCCATCAACCGCATGGCTCTCGAGATCGTGGACACCGTGGGCGGGACCGAGGGCTTCGGCCTCATCGGCATCCGCACCCGCGGCGTGCCGCTCGCGCAGCGCCTCTCGGCCGCGATCGCGAAGTCGACGAAGGTGAAGGTCCCCGTGGGCCTCCTCGACATCACGCTCTATCGCGACGACCTCTCGACCGTCGCCGCGACGCCGCAGCTCAAGCGCACGGAGATCTCGTTCCCGGTGGAGGACAAGACCATCGTCCTCTGCGACGACGTGCTCTTCACGGGCCGCACGGTGCGGGCCGCGATCGACGCCATCCTCGATCACGGACGGCCCCGCCGCATCCTTCTGGCGGTGCTCGTGGACCGCGGCCGCCGCGAGCTGCCCATCGAGGCGCAGTTCATCGGCAAGCGCATCTCGACTTCGACCACCGAGATCGTCTCGGTGACGTTCTCGGAGACCGACGGCATCGACGACGTGTGGCTGCTCGACCGCGAGCCTGCGACGGTGACGAAGCCCACGAAGAAGTCCGCCAGGAAGCCGGCGATGAAGCAGCCCGTGAAGAAGGTTGCCAAGGCGTCTGCGAAAAAGGCCGCGCCCAAGAAGAGCGCCGGCAAGTCGCGCTGACGGCTTGAGCGGAGGCCCGAAGAAACCCGACGCGGCGCCCGTGAGCGCGGCAGCCAACCTTTCCCGGAAGGATCTCCTCGACATCGAATCGCTCACGCCGGGTGAGATCGCGCTCGTCCTCGACACGGCCGAGACGATGCGCGAGATCAACCTGCGGGCGATCAAGAAGGTCCCCACGCTGCGCGGCAAGCTCGTGGCGAACCTCTTCTACGAGAACTCCACGCGCACGCGCTTCTCGTTCGAGATCGCCGAGCGGCGGCTCTCGGCCGATTCCATCTCGCTCTCCCAGGCGGGCACCTCGGCCGCCAAGGGCGAGACGCTCCTCGACACGGGCCGGAACCTCATGGCCATGGCTCCGGACGCGATCGTCATGAGGCACGGCCGCTCCGGCGCTCCGCACCTCCTCGCGCGGGCCCTGCCGTGCGCCGTGATCAACGCCGGCGACGGCACGCACGCGCACCCCACGCAGGCGCTCCTCGACGCGTTCACCATCCGCCGCGCCAAGGGCCGGCTGGCGGGGCTGCGCATCGCGATCTGCGGCGACGTGGCCCACAGCCGCGTCGCCCGCTCGAACCTCGCGCTCCTGCCGCGCATGGGAGCCGAGGTGCGGCTCTGCGGGCCGCGCACGCTCCTTCCGGCGGAAGCCGAGAGGTGGGGCGTGAAGATCACGACGCGCATCGAGGAGGCCGTCGACGGGGCCGACGTGATCATGATGCTGCGCGTCCAGAAGGAGCGCGGCGGGGGCCTCGGCTTCCCCAGCGACCGCGAGTACTTCGATCACTTCGGTCTCTCGCCCGAGCGCCGGCGCCTCGCGCAGAAGGACGCCATCGTGATGCACCCGGGCCCCATGAACCGCGGCGTCGAGATCGACTCGAAGGTCGCCGACGGTCCGGGCTCCGTCATCCTCGATCAGGTGGAGAACGGCGTGGCGGTGCGCATGGCGGTGCTCTATCTCCTCATCGGAGGAAGCCATGACGAATGAGCCTCGCGCGTCCAGGTTCGTTCAGCCCTCCGGGCCGGGAAACGCCTCCGGCGCGCTCTTGATTCGCGGCGGGCGCGTCGTGGATCCCGCCAACGGCGTGGATGCCGTGCTGGACGTGCTCATCGAGGACGGCCTCGTCGTGAAGGTGGGGGAGCGCCTGGCTCCCGGGCGCTTCGCCGAGACGCTCGACGCCGAGGGCCTCGTGGTCGCCCCGGGCTTCGTGGACCTCCACGCCCACCTCCGCGAGCCGGGCCGCGAGCACGAGGAAACGATCGCCTCGGGCACGCGCGCGGCCGCGGCCGGAGGCTTCACCACGGTTTGCGCCCTGCCCGACACCGATCCCGTCGTGGACGACGCGGCCGCCGCGGCGTTCGTCGTGCGCCGCATCCGCGAGACGGCCGTCGTGCGCGTCCACCCGTACGGCGCGCTCTCGCGCGGCCGCAAGGGCGTGGAGCTCGCCGAGATCGGCTCGATGAAGCACGAGGGCATCGTGGCTCTCAGCGATGCGCCGCGCGCGGTCGCCAATGGCAACCTCGTGCGCCGCGCGCTCGAGTACGCCTCGATGTTC
>JAEUQS010000514.1 GCA_016789625.1 Acidobacteriota bacterium
CGAACCCGCCGGCCGTGCAGCTGGTGAATCCCCCCGCCGCGCCGGACGGCCTCCTCGCGGCCTCGACGAGCTACTCGCTCGTGCCTGTCCTCACCCAGCTCGACGGCGCCACTGCGATGAACCCGGCCGGCGATGCCGACCGCGTCGAGTACTTCCTCGCGGCCCCGGGCCAGCCCGATCAGGCCGCCGCAACACCTGTCGCGATCGCGCGTACGTGGCCCTTCGCGTACTCGTTCGTCGCGCCCTACGCCGGGAACGGCACCGATCCGTGGCCGTACTCGGTGTGGGCGCAGGCCGTCGACACGAGCCAGAACCGCAGCGCGCTCGTGCGCCTGCCGCTCCAGGTGCTGCCGAACCGGCCGCCGGCGATCGGCGCGGTCGGAGCCTCGGCCGTGGCGCCAGTCATGGGCACGTTCTACGCCGGGTCCCTGGTGCGGGCGACGCTCACGGGCCTCGACGATCCCGACGCCGCCCAGCTCACCGTTTCCGTCGAGCTCCGCCGCGAGAACGACTCCGGGCCCGCCCTCGACGCCCCCGCGGCGCGTCTCATCTCACGTCCCGCGGGCGGTTGGTCGCAGCTCAGCGCTCCGGTTTTCGATCTCAGGATTCCGGTCACTCTCGCCGAGGGGACCGCGCTTCTGGCTCGCGCGCGGGTCGTGGATCCGCAGGGTGCGAACGCCACGAAGGACAGCCCCGTGTTCGCGATCGCCGACGATGCGACGCCGCCGGCCGCCAACGGCCTGGTGGTCAGGCTCTCGCCCGCGGGCACCGCGGTTTCCCAGCTCACGATTGGGCAACGATTCACGGTGGAGTTCCGGGCGCGCGATGCGGAGACGGCGGTGCGAACGGTGTCCCTGGCGTTCTCGGGTACCTTCGCGACACCGGTGCCGGCGACGCTCGTCGCGGGCACGCCCGACATCTACCGGACGGCCGAGATCGTGGTTCCGGTCGGGATCCCGCCCGCCGGGGTCGATGTCACGCTGACGGCCTCCGCGGAGGATCAGGGCGGCAACACGCAGCAAACGACGGCCCTCGTACGGGTCGCGCCGACGGCCGATCCCACGGCGCCGCAGGCACAGTGGCTGTCGCCCTGGGAAGGGGCGCCCTGGCCGTCGGGCTACACCTCGGTGATCTCGCCGGGCGCCGGCACCGCGCTCCTTCTGAGGCTTCGGGCGACCGACAGGGACTCGGTTTCCGGCAACGACGTTCCGGGCAGCATCGTCTCGGTACAGGTGAAGGGTCCCGCCGATCGGCTCGGCACCTTGTCGTCGACGTTCACGGACGCCACGCTCTTCTCGGGAACGGGGATCGGCGAGGGGCTCTATCAGGCGTTCTGGCGCGTCCCGAACGACGTGCCCGAGGGTACGACCCTGCGCTTCCTCGCCCGCGTGACCGACACGGGCGGGAACGCGACCGAGACGTACGTTCAGATGAGCGCCACCCGGCCTCGCAGGGTCTACGAGGGCACGGTGACCGCCGTTCCCGATTCCGATGTGCTCCCGGCGCCGGCTGGGGCTGAGGACGCGCCCCTCTTCCTGCTCGACGGCGCCACGGTGAGCCTCACGCCTCTCGCGACCGGCGTGCCGCGGGCGTTCGGAAGCATCGTGCTCCTGACAGGAGCGCTCGAGCCCCTCACGCCCAGGCCTTCGATCCTCACCGCTCCCGAGATCACGTCGTTTGCGTCTGCCGTGCTCTTCCAGCCGCTCGACCTGACGGTCACGCAGCTCCTCGGCATCGGGCACGGAAGCCGTGTCGACCTCTCGGGCCGTGGGCTGCTGGGCGGGCTCGGCGCCCAGTTCGTGGCGCTCCCCGGAGAGGTCGCGTCCGGTGGCCGCGCAGGCGGCTCCCACGGTGGACTCGGGGGCGTCACCGTCTCGGCGGGCGGGGGCGTACCGGGAGGCATCACAGACTCCGTGAGGGATCCCGCACTGCCCGGCGGCGGTGGCGGCGCGGGCGTTCTCCTGGCAGGCGGAAACGGCGGGGGCGTGGTGCGGATCGACGGCGAGGGCGCCGTGCTCGCGCTGTATGGAGACCTGCTGGCGGACGGGCAGTCGCGCACCGAGGGCGGAGACGGCGGCGGGGGCGCGGGCGGCGCGATCAGGCTGCGCGTTCGGCGGGTCGAGGGCCGGGGCACAGTCTCGGCCCGGGGTGGGAACGCGGTGGGCGCCGGAGGCGGCGGGGGAGGCCGCGTGTCGCTGTCCACGGTCGAGCCTTCGACGGGTCCGCTGCCCATCTCGTTTTCGGCGAGCGGCGGGCGGGACGGGGGCAGCGCGGGCAGGGACGGCGGCGCGGGCACGGTCCTCGTCGAGAGGCGGGATGCCGTGAGCGGCCTGCCCGTAGCGCCCGCGGCGCTCTCCCTCGCCGCTCTCGGGGGACGCGCCGCTGAGCTGACGCCGCTGCCCGGAATGGGAAGCGGCGCCGGAACCGGTTTCACCCCGGCGGCCGTCTCGAATGTGGATCTGGCCGGCTCCTCGCTGCGCGCCACGGGCGTCGGCGTGCGGGCTTCTCTGGCCGGCGAGCGCGTGCTCGTGACCGATCCAGCCGCGCCCGGAGGCCCGGTCACGTGGGAGCTGCCGGTCTCTCAGCAGACGTTCGTGACTGGCACAGGTGCCGCCGGAACGGCGACGCACTCCACCCGCCTCTCCCTGTCGCCGTCTCTCGCGACGACGACGGCGCTCACGGCCGTGAGGGATGCTCTTCTCGCGGGCCGCGCCGTGCACGCCGTCGGGCGCTCGCGCTTCGGTACCGTGGAGGTCGCCAGCGGCGCCCGGCTCGTTGCCGAGGACGACCTCGAGGCCGGGCTCGTCGATCCTCCGGCTCTCAACAGTCGCGCCTCGCTCTCGATCGACGCCAGCTCGCGGGCCCTCCTCCGGGGCGAAGGCCCGCTGATCGCGACGACGACGGCCGTGCCCGCTCCCGGCTCGGCGATCGATGCCAACACAACGATCTCCCTCGCCTACGGCGTGACGGATCCGGTGGGCCTCTCTCTCGTCGAAACCACGTGGTCTCTCGGCACCGGAACCCAGACCACGGTTCTCGACGAAGCGCTCCAGCTCACCAGCGGGCCGCTCTCTCTCGTCGTGCCGCCCACACAGCCGGCGGGTCCCGTGTCGTACCGCGTCCGCGCCGTGGATCGCGCCGGCCGGGTCGCGGACCTGACCCACACCTGGACCGTTCGGGCCGACACCGTTCCGCCGGCCCTCCTGTCGCTCGACCTCGTTCCCTCCGCGGTGAACGACGCGTACCTCTCGGGGGACGTCGTCACGATCACGGTTCGCGCTTCCGACAACGTCGCCGTGAAGCGAATTCGCATGACGCTCGACGGACAGACCCGGGACTTCTCGTCGACCATCGCCACCTTCGTCTTCACGGCGCCACCCGTCGCCGCCCAGACGCCCTTCGTCCTGAGCGTCGAGCTCCTCGACTATGCGGGCAACACGACTCCGGTAACGCGCACGCTGCAGGTCTCGCCCGCTGGGGGCCCCGGCGCGCCCGTGGTGCGCATCGACTGCCCGTCGAGCGGCGCGCTCCTGCCCTCGGGCTATGCCGCGTTCGCCATCCAGGCGACGGCCACCGACGACGTCGGGGTCGCACGCGTCGAGTTCCTGAGGGAAGGCGAGACGACGCCGTTCTCCACGAAGACGCCGGTCTCGGGCAACCCGCCGACGTTCGTCGCGACCTCGGATCCCATCGCCCTGCCCGCGGTTTCCCAGCTCACCACCGTGAGGTTCCGCGTGCGCGCCGTCGACGGCACGACCGCTTCCTCGGAGCGCGTGGTCGAGATCCGGGTGGTGCCCGGGACCGTGGACCTCCTCGCGGCCGGGCCGAACGACTGGAGCGCGCTCGCGAACCAGATCGCGGTGCTGCGCTCGGGCACGCTGGTCCTCGACCAGCCGCGCACGTTCGGCGGCCTCATCGTCCTGCGGGGCGCCCAGATCACTCACTCCCCGGCCGACGCACTGGGTACCCAGCGGCTCGACGTCGCGACTCCCGGAGATCTCTACGTCGAGTGCGGCGCCGCTCTCGACGTGACGGCCAAGGGCTGGCCGGCGCAGACCTCCCAGCCGGGCATCGCCCCCGCAACCCTCGGCAGCGGCGGGAGTCACATCGGTCGGGGCGGGCAGGATTCCGGGGCGCCGGGCGCCACGTACGGCAGCGTCAGGCGGCCCGACGAATACGGCGGCGGTGGCGGTTCGGCCGGGACCCGCGGCGGAGGTCGCATTCGGCTGTCGGCGGGCACCCTCCAGCTCGACGGATCGCTCCTCGCCAATGGAGGTGACGCGACCAACACGGGTGCCGGAGCCGGGGGCTCCGTGCTCGTGACGGCGACGAACGTCTACGGCAATGGCGCCCTCCGCGCTCGAGGCGGTGGCGGGATTCCGCAGGCCGGCGGCGGAGGAGGCGCGATCGCCGTCGAATACGCGGGCTCGGCGGCGGGTCTGTGGACCTCGCTCGCTTCGGCGTCCGGTGGCCAGCAATCCACGACCCGATCGCGCAACGGGGGAGCAGGCAGCGTCCTCGTGCTTGGTCCGGCGACGCCGCTGGGCTCACTGACCGTCGAGAACGGCCCGGTGCCGTCGTCGCAGGGCGGCGATCTGCCGTCGCTCGGCTCGGGTGTGGCGCAACCGGGCTCGGGCGGAACAACGCTGGTCACCGACCGACTCACGGACGTACCGGCATCCTTCGCGGGTCATCACGTCGAGATTCGGGCCGCGACGGGTGCCGTCGAAGGCCTCTACGCGATCTCGACGGCGGCGAACGGAATCACCGGGAAGACGCTGCTTCTGATACCCGTGAGCGGCGGAGCGCCGGCCTCCGTGGATCCTGGCGACCTGTGGCAGGGCGTGAATGCCTTCGACAGCGTTCAGATCTCCTCGTCGCTGGCCTCGGGGGATCCGGTGCGAACGGGGACGGCCTCCCTCTCGGGACCCATCGCATCCGGCCCGGATGCCACGACCATTCCCGCGGCCTTCACAGCGGCGGCGGCCACGATCGAAGGGCGCGTCTCGGCGA
>JAEUQS010000527.1 GCA_016789625.1 Acidobacteriota bacterium
TCCGCGGTGACGCCGCATTCCTCGCGGGTCTCGCGGAGCGCCGCTTCCTCGATCGTCTCGCCCCGGTCCACGTGTCCGCCCGGCACGACCCACGTTCCGTAACCGGGCTCGATTCCGCGCTTCACGAGAAGGGCCCGGCCGCCCTCCAGCACGAGGCAGCCGGCCGCGAGCTTCGGATCGATCCAGTGGATGGCGCCGCACGCCGGACACGTCGGGACGAGCTTCGCGGAGACGCCCGCGGGCCGATCGACCAGCTTGGCCGCGCACTGCGAGCAGTAAACGGGGAGGGCGTACACGAGGAGGAACATACCCCAGGGACGTGACCGGCCTCACGCTTCTTGACGGAAGGGGGGGGCACACACAGAATCCGCCGTCCGGCGGCGAGCCGCCGGAGCGCCCGGAGTCACCATGCACAACAAGAAGTGGACCGACGAGGACACCCGCTGGCTCAAGGCCAACCGCGAGCGGATGGACCTGCAGAGCCTTTCCCACTCGCTGGGCTTCCCCCTCGCCGAGGTCGAAGCGCAGCTCAAGCTGATCCAGAAGGCTCCCGTCGAGGCCAGACACAAGGCGCCGGGCACCCTGAAGGAAGCCGTGAAGGAGCTCTCCGCCGCGCGGCGCGACTACGAGAAGGCCATCGAGGCTTTCCACAAGAGGAAGTTCGACGAGGCGGCCAAGCGCTTCGAGGAGGTCCTCGAGAAGCACCCCGACGAGAAGGACATCCTCGACCGCGCGCGCATGTACCTCGCGGCCTCGAACAAGAAGAAGGCCGAGACGAACGGGCACGACGGGGAGGATCTGTTCCACGCGGCCGTGTTCGAGAAGAACCGCGGCGACCTCGACCGCGCGCTCGATCTCGTCAAGAGGTCCAACGGCAAGAGAGACGCCGACGGCCGCCTCCACTACCTCGCCGCGTGCTGTCACGCGCTCGTGGGCGACGCCGAGCAGGCGCTCCAGAACCTCCGCCGGGCGGTTGCGGCGGACCAGCAGAATCGAATCCAGGCGCGGCTCGAGAGCGACCTCGCGTCCCTCCGCGGCACCCCCGAGTTCGCCGAGATCGTCACCGGCGCGTGAGCGCGCTGGGGAGCGCGAGCGCTCAGTCGAGCGTGAGCGCGACGACGGCCGTCGTCATCCTGGCCGCGGGCAAGGGCGTGCGCATGAGGTCCGCCCGGCCCAAGGTTCTCCACGCGGTGGGCGGGCGCCCGATGCTGGACCGCGTGCTCGAGCTGGCCGCGCGGCATGCCGGGGCATCGGCTCCGAGGCTCGTCGTCGTGGGAGCGCAGCGGGACGAGGTCGAAGCGCACCTCGCTCGGAGCGACCCGAGGGCGATCCCTGCGGTGCAGGAGCCGCAGCGCGGCACCGGCGACGCCGTGCGCTGCGCGCTCGCGGCGCTGGGAGAGACTCCGGCCGAACGCATCCTCGTGCTCTCGGGCGACGTCCCCCTCCTGGCTCCCGGGACGCTCCTCGCTCTGGAGGCGGCGTTCGGCCGCCACGGGTGCGCCGTCGCGTTCCTCACGGCGATCGCCGACGAGCCGGGCGCCTACGGACGCGTCGTCAGGAACGAGCACGGCGCCGTGACGCGCATCGTGGAGGCCAGGGACGCGAGCGCCGCGGAGCTTCTCGTCAGGGAAACCAACGCCGGCGTCTATCTCTTCGATCGCGCGTTCCTGTCCGAAGCGCTGCCGCGGCTCGGCACGGCGAACGCGCAGGGCGAGTGGTACCTCACCGATGTGATCGGCCTTGCCGTGGACGCCGGGAGACCCGTCGAAGGCGTCTTGACGCGGGACGCCACCGAGATCCTCGGAGCGAACTCGCGGGCCGACCTCGCCCGTATTGAGAGCGCTCTCCAGACGCGCCTCGCCGCTGCGGCAATGGCCGAGGGCGTGACCCTCGTGCGGCCCGAGACCGTGACGCTCGAGGACGGCGTGACGTTCGAGCCCGATGCGGTGCTCGAGCCCTTCGTCTCCCTCGCCGGCGCGACGCACGTGAGCGCGGGGGCGCGGATCGGCCAGGGCTCGATCCTCCGCGACACGAAGGTGGGCCCCGGCGTCACCGTGAAGCCCTACACGGTGGCCGAGGGCGCGACGATCGGCGCGGGCTCGATCGTGGGCCCGTTCGCGAGACTCCGCGAGGGGACCGAGCTCGAGGAAGGCGTCCACGTGGGAAACTTCGTCGAGACGAAGAAGGCCCGGCTCGCCAGGGGCGCGAAGGCGAACCATCTGACGTACCTCGGGGACTGCTCCGTGGGCGAGCGCACCAACGTGGG
>JAEUQS010000558.1 GCA_016789625.1 Acidobacteriota bacterium
GACCGCCACCGACCCGAACTCCAGGAAAGCCGAGGGCCCGCCGTCGGGGCCGATGGTGAACGCCCGCCCCACCGGAGTGAGCGAGAGGACGCCCCCGTCGCTCGAGACCAGACCGAATGCCTCGGCCGCCCCCACGAGGTGCGCGACGACACGCTCGCTCAGACCCAGCAGAGTGGCGGCCGCTCCGCGCGTGAGCGGCGCGGCCGCGAGGGCGCCGTAGAGACCGAACTCGTGCGCGGCGATGGCCGCATGGTGGAGGAGCACGCCGTCCACGAGTCCGTACGGGACGCTCGTGCCGGATGAGTCGGCGAGTGTGCAAGCCTCCATTTTTCGGCTCAGAGAGGGAGGACGGCCACGACCTGTCCGCTGAAGGGTCCGCCGCCCACGTTCTCGGCGAGCACGGTGCCGTCCAGGTCCAGGATGTCCACGGCCGAGTCGGCCAGGAGCCGGCCCCCCGTGGCGTTCACGGTCGCCCGCACGCGGACGCGGCCCGCGGGAGCGCCGTTCTCGAAGAAGAAGAGCTCGAACGTCAGCCGGAACGTGTCGAGGCCCACCTGCCTCCAGGAGCCGTGCGCGGGGCCTTCGGTCAGCCCGCCGAGGAGGCTCGAGGTCTCCACGAACGTGCCGTCGGCGTTGAACGTCTGGTACGCGTAGAAGTTGTCCGCCGGGGTCGGGCCGGGCACGACGACGTACCAGGTGCCCACGATGGCGGGCTTGGTGGGAATCACGAACTTGGTGTCCGCGACGAGGGCGTCCACGGCGAGGTTCCGCGGGTAGGCGCGCTCGAGCGCGGCACGATCCACGGCGCCGCTCCTGACGTCCAGGCGGATCTGCCTCGCGCGAGAGAGGGCGCCGCGGAGGCCTTCGGACGAGGGCTGCTCGGCACGCGCGGCCGATGCGCCGAGGCAGGCGAGAACGGTGACGAGGACGGCGGGGCGCAGGATCTTGATCATGGGAGGCTCCTTCGTCCGGAGCGATTCTTCGCTGCCGGCTCGGGGGGATATCCGTGGAAGGCTCCGGCGAAGCCTTGGCAACGGCCTGAAAACCATGAAAGATCACTGAAAGTGAAGACGGCCACGGCCAGGACCTTCCGGTTCGGTGACTTCGAGATCCGGACCGACGAGACGGTGCTCCGAAAGCAGGGGGAGATCGTCCCCCTGCCCCGCCGCGCCGCCCTGCTGCTCCTCGCGCTGCTGGAAAAGCCCGGCCGCGTCATCCCCAAGGAGGAGCTCCTTCGCACCCTGTGGGCCGGAGTGTCGGTGGACGAGAACAACCTCAACCAGGCAGTCACGGCCCTCCGCCGCGGCCTCGGCGACAGCGTCGAGCGGCCGCGGTTCCTCGGCACGGTCGCGCGCGTGGGATACCGGTTCCTTTCGAGCGTCGAGGTGGAAGACGGCGCGCCGCCCGCTCCGGCGGCCCCCTCGCCGAGAACGGCTCCCGCGGTCGCGGTGCTGAGCTTCGAGGCGGCCGGCCTCGACGACGCGACCACGGCCCTGGCCGAGGGGCTCGCCGAGGGTCTCACCGTGGCTCTCAGCCGCTCGGGCCGGCTCCTCGTACGCGCTCCCGGGGCCGTGCGCCGGCTGGTCTCGGGCGGAGCGTCCGATCCGGTGGCGCTCGGCCGCGCGCTGGACGTGGACTTCGTCGTCGACGGGCGGTTGCGTTTCGTTCGCGGTCAGCCGCTCGTTCTCTCGGCCGAGCTCGTGAGGGTGGAGGACGGCGGCCTCGCCTTCGCCACACGCCTCGCGCTCGACGACGCCCGGCTCGCCGAGCAGGAGCGGGAGCTCTGCGACCTCTTCACGTCCGCGATCTGCGGGCCGGGAGAGCCACCACCTCCCGCCGCCCCGCCCCCGTCCGGCGGGCCCGCCTATGCGCTGTATCTCCAGGGGCGGCACTACGCCAACCTCCTCTCGCCCGAGGGGCACGAGGCGGCCCGGGCCTGTTTCGAGCGCGCCCTCGCCGTGGATCCGGCCTATGCGCCGGCGTCGGCGGGGCTCGCGTTCCTCTACATCCAGACGAGCGAGATCGTCCACGCGGCCGGGGAGTCCATGAGCCGCGCGCGCCGGGCGGCCGAGGAGGCCCTGCGACGGGATCCCGGTCTCTCGGAGGCGCACGCCTGCCTCGGTACCGTGCGCTTCATGTACGACTGGGACGCGCCGGCCGCCGAGGAGTGCTTTCGCAAGGCTTGCCGGGCCTCACAGTGGGCGCCCGGCGCGCACCGCCTCTACGGCTGGTTCCTCGCTCTCACCGGCCGCTTCGACGAAGCCTTCGCACAGTTCGACGAGGCCTCCGGAGTCGACCCCTACGCGCTCGACCGCCACCTCTTCGAAACGGCCGCGTACTGGATCGCCCGGCGCTACGAAGGCGGTCTCGTCGCGATCGAGTCCATGCTCCGGCTCTTCCCCGAGCTGTGGCTCACACACGTTCTCCGGGGCCGGATGCTGGAAGGCGTGGGCGACGACCGGCGCGCCCTCATGGCCTTCGAGAAGGCCGTCGCCTGCGCCTCCGCGGCCGATGAGGCCTGGGCCGATCTGGGCCGCTGCCGCGCCCGCACCGGCGACCGCCGCGGCGCGCGCTCCCTGCTCGAGCAGCTCTCGGTGCGCGCCCGCACGAAGCACGTGCCCGCGATGAACCTGGCGCAGGTTCATGCCGGCCTCGGCGACGAGGACGCGCTCTTCGACGCGCTCGATCTCGCCGTGAAGGAGCGTTCCTGGTACGTCACCTGGCTGGGTGCCGTGCCGCTCTTCGATCCCTTCCGCGAGCACCCGCGCTTCCAGGGCCTCCTCCGCCACGTCGGCCTGTGGAGCGCGGCTTCGAGCCCGCGGCCGGTGCCCTAGGATTCCCGCGTGGCGCGCCCCGAGCTCCCCCTCGCGTTCCAGAAGCTCCACGAGAGTCCGCTCGTCTCGGTGAGCGGCTACACGTGCCATGCGCCGTCGGGCAGCCCCGCGGGCGAGGAGGAGTCGGACCGCAACAACGTGCTCCTCATGCGGCACGGCACGTTCTCCAAGCACTTCGGCCGCCGCCGCGTCACGGCCGACGCCAACCAGTCGACGTTCTTCTCCAAGGGCTCCACCTACCGGATCAGCCATCCGGCCGACTGTGGCGATCGCGGCACGGTGTTCACGGTGGCTCCCCGCATCCTGGCCGACATCGTCCGCGAGCTGGACCCCACCGTGGACGAGCACCCCGGGCGGCCGTTCCCGTTCGTGACCGGGCCGTGCGAGCCCGCGATCTTCTGGCGGCATCGGGAGCTGGTGATGAAGCTCGAAGGGAAGGCGCCGATCGAGCCGTTCTGGGCCGACGCCACGGCGCTCCAGCTCGTGGCCGACGTGCTCGAGGCCGCGTTCCAGCAGCACGGGAGCCCGCGGCGCGCAGCCCGGAGCGGCACGGACGCCGATCACGCCGAGCGGGCCGAGGAGGCCCGCAGCGTGCTCGCGAGCCGCTTCCGGGAGCGCATCACGCTCGACGAGCTGAGCCGTGCCGTGAACGCCTCGCCGTTCCATCTGGCCCGGGTGTTCCAGCGGCGGACGGGCGTCCCCATCCACCGCTATCTCACGCGCCTGCGCCTGCGGGCCTCGCTCGAGAGCCTCGCCTCGGGAGCGGACGACCTCACCGCTCTCGCGCTGGACCTCGGCTTCTCGAGCCACAGCCATTTCACCGACGCGTTCCGCCGGGAGTTCGGGCGAACGCCGTCGGAGGTTCGGGCCTCGAAAGAGGCACTGGGTGAAATGAGCAAGATTCTGAAAGTCGGGCCGTCCGCGGGTTCCTAGATTGCCGTCATGAAATCGCTGCGGACGTCGTGGCGAAGAACGGCAACCCGGATGACAAAAGGACGATTCTCATGAACAAGGCGAAGTGCCCCGTGTGCGACTGGGAGATCACCGACGGCGGAATCAAGGTGAAGGTGGGTGGCAAGGAGATCACCGTGTGCTGCGACGACTGCGCGAAGAAGGCCATGGAAAGCCCCGCGCAGGCCACCTCCAAGTAGCTCTCCCGGGCCCGGCGGACAGCACCCCGCCGGGCTCACCCCTGGAGCTAGACTCCGGGTATGGCTCATGAGGATGGAAAAGGCGCTCAGGTCATCTCTCTGTCCGGAGACCCGGTGTATCGGTATGGCGAGCGCGAAAAGCCGTTCGAGCCGGCCGTCGCGGGAGAGGACGTGAGCGTCCTCGAAGAGCACATCGCGCGCCACCTCGGCACTCCCGATTTCGTGTTCCACGAGCTCGTTTCAGACCTCGTCCACGTGGATGTTC
>JAEUQS010000571.1 GCA_016789625.1 Acidobacteriota bacterium
TGGCGGCGAAAAGGAGCCGCAGCACGTCGTCGATCTCGGTCGCCGTCCCCACCGTGGAGCGCGCCGAGCGGGTCGCGCCCGCCTGCTGGATCGCGATGGCGGGCAGGATGTTCCGGATCTCGGTGACCTTCGGCCGCTCCATGCGCTCGAGGAACTGGCGCGCGTACGTGGACATCGATTCCACGAAGCGGCGCTGCCCCTCGGCGTACAGGGTGTCGAACGCGAGGCTCGATTTGCCCGAGCCCGACGGACCCGTCACCACGCTCAGCGCGCCGATGGGAAACCGGCAGGAGACGTCCTTCAGGTTGTGGCTGCCCGCGCCCTCGATCTCGATGAACTTCATGCGCGGACGTAGACCGCGAGCTGGTTGAGCCCGAAGAGGAAGCGCCGGTAGGTCGCGAGCGCGAGCCCGGCCCCGCGGCCGGCGGATTCGAGAGCCGCGCGGTCGAGAAGGTCCTCGTGCTCCTCGTCGGCGTGTTTCGAGAGGAGCCCGAGCCGGGCGCCGAGCTCGAGAGGCAGATGCCCCAGCGGATGCGGCGTCGTCGTGACGAGGACGCCGCCCGGAGCGAGCAGGGTCGCCGCACGCGCGAGCGCCGTCCCCGGCTCGGAAAGATGCTCGAGGATCGCGAGCATCAGGATCACGTCGAACGCGGCCTCGCTCCGGAGCTCCGTGGGCGGCTCGTCCGCGGCCACGTCCCAGGCCACGAAGCGCGCCTCGGGAAATCGTGCCCGGCACATGGCGAGGACCTCGGGGTTCCGGTCGCAGCCCACGTAGGGAGAGAGTCGCGACGCGAGGTCGGTGAGACCGCAGCCCACGTCGAGCACGCGGCGTCCCCCGGCGAGCCAGGGCGCGGCCGCGCGGAGGCGCGCGCGCTGGAGGGCTCCGGTGAACGAGCCGAAGTAGGGCGCGAGGCGCGGGTCCCGAGTCACGGCCCGAGAGTAGTACGGGATCCCGCCCGTGGCGGGATCCGAGCGGTCCTGCGGACCGGTGAACTAAAGTGCCGCCCCGTGTCCGAAGCCGTCCTCCGCTACGCGCTCCTCGCGTTCTCGTCGCTCTTCTCGATCATCAACCCGATCGCCTCGGCTCCGATCTTCGCCGGCCTCACGACGGGCTGGACGCCCGAGGCCCGCAGGCGTTCGGCCCTGAAGGCCGCGGCCGCGGCCGGCGGGACGCTCGCGGCCTTCGCGCTCGCGGGCGGAGCCATCTTCTCGTTCTTCGGCATCACCGTGCCCGCGTTCCAGATCGTGGGCGGAATCCTGTTCACGACCCTGGGCATCAACACGCTCCTCAAGGGCAAGGACCTCGCCGACTCCCAGGGCGACGAGCACGCGGATCCCAGCATCGTGCCCATCGGCATCCCGCTCATCGCGGGGCCCGGCGCGATCTCCACGGTCATGGTCCTCATCGGCGGCGCGCACACGACGCTGCATCGCGCCGCTCTCTTCGGAGCGATCGCCGTCAACGTCCTCCTCACGTTCGTCGTGCTCGTCCTCTCGCCGCGCATCGTCGCGGCGCTCGGCGTGACCGGACAGAAGATCCTCGGCAAGCTGATGGGGCTCATCACCGCCGTCATCGGCGTGCAGTTCGCGATCAACGGCGCGAGCGCCGTGATGAAGGACATCCTCACCTCCGTGAAAGGCGGCTAGATGCTCACGATCCGAAGCGCGACCCCCGCGGACGTCCCCCTCGTCGTCTCCCTCATCGAAGACCTCGCGGAATACGAGAAGCTGCGAAACGAGTGCGTCGCGACGGAAGAGGCGCTCCACGAGCACCTCTTCGGCGAACGGCGCTTCGCGGAGGTCCTCGTCGCCGAATGGAACGGCGGGCCCGCCGGCTTCGCGCTCTTCTTCCACAACTACTCCACGTTCCTCACGAAACCCGGGATCTACCTCGAGGATCTCTACGTGAGGCCCGAGCTCCGCGCGAACGGAATCGGCAAGGCGCTGCTCACGAGGCTCGCGGCTCTGGCCGTCGAGCGCGGCTGCGGGCGGCTCGAGTGGAGCGTCCTGAAATGGAATGCCCCGGCCATCGGTTTCTACGAGCGGCTGGGCGCCGTGCCCCTGTCCGAGTGGCAGGTCTACCGGCTCACGGGCGAAGCGCTGGCGGCTCTGGGTGCCCGAAGCGGTCCGGCCGGCGGATAAGCGGATAATCCGGCCGCCGATGGCCACGAAACCCAAGGGAGTCCCCATTCACGTTCCCACTCCCACGCCGTCGGGCAAGGGATGGAAGAAGACGACACCGGTCGGGGCCTCCGGCAACTCGGTGGCGTCGCTGGCTCTGGAATCACCGGATCCCATCATCCTCATCGACGGAGAGGGCCGCCTCCTGGCCGTGAACGACGCGGCGTCCCACGCGGGCGTGCCGCCGGCTCTGGCCGGTCTCGCGCCGATCGGCAAGCTCGCGCCTTTCTGGGTGGACGAGGTCATGCGCGAGAAGCTCCTCGAGACCCTGCGCACGAAGAAGAGGGCCGAGAACTTCGAGGTCCGCGTCCGCGACGACGAGGGCGACCGCGTGTACTGGGTGAATGCGCAGCCGCTGATGCCGGGCTCCTTCGACGCCATCGTCGCTTCGGCCCGCGACGTCACGGAGAGGACCGCCGAATACGAGCTCCTCAAGGTCTGCTACGAGGAGCTCGCGGCCCGCTCCGACCGCGACCCCATCACGGGCTTCTACAACCGCGAGCAGTTCCACATCCTGGTGGAGCGCGAGATCGACTGGTCCCGCCAGCTCTCGCGGCCCATCGCGCTCATCCACCTCGACCTCGACGACTTCAAGTCGCTCAACGAGAGCCTGGGCCACGGCGCCGGCGACGAGTACCTCTCGCGCCTCGGCGACGCGCTGCGCGACGAGTTCGAGGCCGGCGAGGTCATCGGCCGCGTGGGCGGTGACGAGATCGGCATCCTCTTCCCCGAGACGCCCGCGGGCGGGGTGGGCGAGAAGGCCGACCGGCTCCTCGCCCTCTTCCAGAAGCTCTCCCCCACGTTCGAGGGGCGGGCTCTGAACCTCACGGCCTCCATGGGCGCGGCGATCTATCCGGATCACGCGACGACGGCCGACGAGCTCATGCACGCCGCCGACATCGCGATGAACCAGGCCAAGCGCAAGGGGCGCGCGCGCTACCAGGTGCACGACCCGAACGACCGGGAGACGAACCGCGTCGGCGCGCTCCGCTCCCAGGTCGAGCGCATCCGCATCGCCATCGCCGAGCAGCGCTTCGTGCCGGTGTTCCAGCCCGTCGCCGACATCGCGACCGGCCGCATCGTCGCGGTGGAGACGCTCGCCCGGCTGCGCGAGCCCGACGGACGCCTGGCCTCGCCGGCCGAGTTCCTCGACGCCGCCGAGCGCTTCGGCTTCGTGACGGCCATCGACCGGCTCGTCATCCAGGCGGCGTTCGACGCGCTCATCTCCCAGCGCTCGCGGTCGATTCCCGACCTCGACATGGCGATCAACCTCTCGGGCGTGGATTTCGAGGACGACACGCTCGTCGCCGACATCTCGCGCATGGCCCGCATGAAGGGGATCCGCCCCGAGCGCATCACGTTCGAGATCACCGAGACCGCGGCCCTCAAGGACATCGCCCGCGTTCAGAATTTCACGCGCGCGCTCGTGGCCGAGGGTTTCCGCTTCGCGCTCGACGACTTCGGCATCGGCTTCTCGAGCTTCAAGTACCTGAGGGAGCTGCCGGTCTCGAGCCTCAAGTTCGACCAGAGCTACGTGATGAACCTGCCCACCGAGATGGAGAACCGCGTGTTCGTGCGGGGCATGGTGGAGATCTGCCGCGGCCTCGGCGTGAAGACCGTCGGCGAGGGCGTGGAGTCGCAGGCGATCCTCTCGGTGCTCCGGGAGCTGAACGTCGACCGCGCGCAGGGCTACCACATCGGCCTGCCTCTTCCCGAGCTGCCGCAGGCGCGCACGGCCGTGTGGGCCCGGCCGTCGAGCGGCTCCTTCAAGCCGATCGGGTAGACGGGCGATAACGGCCCGTCTACCGGTCGAGGCCACTCCGCGCCGCCTTCGCGTGGCGGAAGACCCAGGTGAGGATCTTCACGCCGGCGAAGAGCGTGCCCGCGAGCGTCCCCGTGATCTTCGAGACGCCGACGCGCCTGCGGTACGACACGGGGACCTCGACGATGCGAAGGCCGGCGCCGATCGCCTTCATCTGCATCTCGCAGGTCCAGCCGTAGTCCGGGTCCTCCATGGCGAGCGCCTCGAGCGCGTCCCAGCGGATCGCGCGGAACGGTCCGAGATCGGTGTACCGGAATCCCGTGAGGACCCGGATCAGGAAGACCGCGAGGGCGTTGCCGAACCGGGCCTGCGGCAGCATCGCGCCGGGCTCCGCGGAACCCAGCTTCCGCGAGCCGATCACGAGGTCCGCGCGGCCCTCGGCGATCGGCGCGACGAGGAGAGGCAGCTCCTCGGGATGGTCCGAGAAGTCGCCGTCCAGAAAGACGACGACCTCGGGCGGACCGGTCCGCCGGAGATGGGCGAGGCCGGCGAGACAGGCGCTGCCGTAGCCCCGCCGCGGCTCGAAGACGACCTCCACGGGGAGCCCCGCCTCCCGCGCCTCGTTCGCGAGGGAGGCCGACCGGTCCGTCGATCCGTTGTCACAAATGATGATCCGTTGGACGGAGGCGGCGGGCACCGCCGAGAGCACGAGAGGCAGGGAACGCTCCTCGTTGAAGACCGGGATGACGAGGGAGATCCCTCCTACCGTGAGGCCTCGCGGAGGTCGTTGTGGTGCTTGATGGTGCGTCCCTCGACGATGAAGATCGACTCCTCCGCGATGTTCGTCGCGAGGTCGCCGACCCTCTCGAGGTTCTTCGAGACGTTCATGATCTCGATGCAGCTCGAGATGAGGCTGTGATGCTCGGCCATGTACGTGAGCAGCTCGCGAATGATCGAGCGGTGCTTCTGGTCGAGGATGTCGTCTTCCTTGCACACCTCGATCGCCATCGCGGTGTCGCGCCTCACGAAGGAATCGAGCGACTTCTTCAGCATGGTGCGGGCCACCTCGGCCATGTGGGGAATGTCGATCCACGGCTTGAACGGCCGCATCGCCGAGAGGCGCACGGCGCTCTCGGCGATGTTCACGGCGTGATCGCCGATGCGCTCGAGGTCGTTGTTGATCTTGAGCGCGGAGACGAGGAACCTGAGGTCCACCGCCACGGGCTGCTGGAGGGCCAGGAGATGGATCGCGAACTCCTCGTTTCGGAGCTCCATCTGGTCGATCACCGAGTCGTGAGCGATCACGGCGTTGGCCTTCTCGGCATCGGCGGTGATGAGCGCCTCGACGGCGAGCCGTATCTGGCTCTCGGATTCGGCGCCCAGAATGATGAGCTGCTGGCGCAGGGTCTCGAGCTGCTCTGAGAAATGTTCTTTCACCCTAGCGCTCCTTTCCGCCCGGGTGAGCCCGGGGCGATCGATGAATGTAACGCGGATTCTCCGATTCGGAGCACGCAATCTCCGGCTTCACGACGGCTCCCTCGCCTCGCCCGGCTCCCTCGGCTCCCGCGCCACGAGGGACAGGGGCCGCGCCTTCACCACGATCTCGACGCTCCGGCCGAAGACGCTCTCGAAGAGGTCGGACTTCCTGCCGGCGGCCCACAGCTCGAGATCGGGGCTGCCGGCCACGTCGAGACCGAGGACGATCCGCCTGCGGCGCACGGAGACGTCCACGTTCGTGACCATCTGACGGTGGCTCCGGTCGAGGGCATCTGCCAGCCTCAGGATGGCCGCGAGCTTCTCGACGATGGGCGCGAGGAACGGGTCCAGCCGCGCGAAGGCCTCGTGGCTCCGCTTGGGCCTCGACTTCCGGTGATACCGCGCGACCTGCGCGATCACGGAGATCTCCGTGGCCGAGAAGCCCTTCAGCTCCGCATGGGAGATGAGGTAGGCGGTGTGCTTGTGGTGCGCGCGATAGCCGATCGCCGTGCCCACGTCGTGCAGGAAGGCCGCGTGCTCGAGCCACTCGCGCTCGCGCCCCGCGAGCTGGTGCAGCGCGTGCGTGCGGTCGAAGAGCTGGAGCGCGAGATCGCGCGTCTTCTCGGCGTGGGGCCGCTCCAGGTGCGCCCGGCGTCCGAGCCTGTGGACGCTCTCGCGCCGCACGTCGCGCGCCGTCTCGGCCGCGGGCGCCTCGCCCGAGACGCTCCGCGCGCGGTCCAGCGCATCGAGGACGAGCCCCTCGCGGAGAGACCTGTCGGAGACGACGAGCTTCCGGATGCGGAAGCGCTCCATGAGCACCTGGAGGAGCACCGCGCCCGCGGTGAGGATGTCGGCCCGCTTCTGGTCGAGCCCGGGGATCCGGGCCTTCTCGCGCAGCGTGGTGCGGGAGAGGTCCACGACGATCCCGTCGAGCGCCTTCCGATCCAGCACGAGATGTCCCGTCGCGACGCCGGCCGGCCGGCCCTTGCGCGCCGCGGCCAGCTGCGCGAGCGCCACGATGGTCCCCGAAGTTCCCACGGCGGTCGCGAAGCCGCGGGCGCGGATGGCCTTCTCGAGCCGGCGCACCCGCCGCGCGACCTCGTCGCGCAGGTCCGAGAGCGCGTCCTTCGACACCGGATCGGTCTTCACGTACCGCTCGGTGAGCCGCACCGCGCCGAGCTCGAGACTCTCGATGACCGGCGCGGCCGAGCCCGCGGACGAGAGGATCACCTCGGTCGAGCCGCCGCCGATGTCGATCACGAGGAGCGGATCGGCCGAGGCCGGAAAGTCGCTCCGCACGGCCCGCGTGATGAGCCGGGCCTCCTCCTCGCCGGAGATCACCTCGAGGTCGAGATCGGCCCGCCGCTTCACCCGGAGCGCGAGCTCGGCGGCGTTCTCGGCTTCCCGCACGGCACAGGTGGCGGCGCAGAGGATCCGCTCGGCACCCGCGGCGCGGGCCAGCGCCGCGAAGCGCTCGAGGCACGCGACCCCCGCTTCGAGCGCCTCCTCCGAGAGGCGTCCGGTCTGCAGCGTGTCGTGGCCGAGCCGCACCATGACCTTCTCCCGCGCCAGAACGTCGAGGTGGTCGCCGTCGCCCGTGCGGGCCACGAGGAGCTTGATGGAGTTCGAGCCGGCGTCGATCGCCGCGAGGATCCGGCTCGCGGTTCCATGCGTCGCGACCGGGGAGCCGGGACCGGGCAGGAGGCCTGGGTGGGGAAACGCCATCTCGATGACGAACGATACGCGGGGCGCGTGAAGGCTTCGTGAAGGAGGGCGCCGTTCGCGCCCCATAATCCCGCCCGATGACGCGCCGCGCGGTTGTCCTGCCCGCCCTCTCCCTCCTCGCCGCCCTCGCGGGCTTCTCCGCCTACAGCGTTGCCAACGACCCTCCGCGGCGGCTCATCCTCGTCTCGTTCGACGGCGCGGGCGGCCTCGACTACGCGGGCCGGCGCACCAACGGCTCCCTCTCCCCCGACGGCTTCCTGAAGGCCGAGCGGGAAGGCTTCTCGGCCGAGCGCCTGCGCGTCGTGACTCCGTCCCTGACGGCCGTCTCCCACGCCTCGATCATCACGGGCCGATCCCCCGCTCAGACCGGTATCGTGAGCAACACGTTCCGGCTCGCGACCGCCGGAGGCCGCTCGCGCGCCTCGGGGTTCGACGTCGAACCCGCGGTCGAGACCCTCTGGGAAGCCCTCGCCCGGCAGGGCCGCCGGGTCGCTTCCCTCTCCTGGCCCGGGGCGAACCAGCGCTCGCCGCGCACCCGCACGGGAGTCGGCCTCCGATTCACCGACACCACGACGGCCGGAACGATGCAGCGGCTCGACGCATCGGGCTTCACCGATGCGCTCGTCGCCCTGCCGCTCGGCGTGCGGAGCTTCTCGCCGCCGCGGCAGGCGACGATCCAGATCGAGGAGCGCGAGTGGCGCGACCGCACGAAGACGCGTCCGCCGTTCACTCTCCTGACGGTCGCCATCGACACCGTGGACGACGGCCGCCGGGCCTACGACACTCTCGTCTTTCCGGCTGCCGACGGAACCCTCCGGGCGCGAGCGCGTCCCGGCGAGTGGTTTTCGACCGAGTCGCGGAGGGCCGAGGACGAAGGCGACGAGGACGTCCTCCTGGGTCGCTGGAACAAGGTCCTGGAGCTCGCCCCCGACCTCTCCGCCGTGACGCTCTACGTGGGCGTCGAGGGCCGGAACCGCGCGAACCCTCGCGACTTCCGGAAGACCCTGGACCTCCGCGCGGGGTTCTGGCCGGGCCCGCCGGACCCGCTGTTCCTGGATCAGCAGGTCCCCGACACGAAGAGCTTCGTGGAGCAGGCCGAGCGCTTCTCGCGGTTCTTCGTGAAGGCCTACGAGATCGCCGAGCAGCGCGGCGACTGGGACGTTCTCCTCGCGTACCAGCCCATCATCGACGAGGCCCTGCACGTTCTCGCTCTCACGAATCCCGAGCAGCCCGGCTACACACCCGAGAAGGCGGCGCTGTTCGCGGGCGCGGTCACCGACGTCTGGAAGGCGGCCGACAGGGCCGCCGCGCGGTACCTGAAGTTCCGCGACCGAGGCGGCGACGTGGTCTTCGTCTCGGATCACGGCATGCGGGCCATCCAGCGCTCGATCTCGGTCAACGAGCTGCTCCGGGCGCGCGGTCACCTCGTGGCGGAGGTCAACGGCACCCGCGTCTCCGTGGCGAAGACCTCGCCCGTCGACGCTCTCGCGAGCGGAGGCACGGCGTTCGTGTACGTGAACCGGGGCCCCGCCGAAGAGGGCGGCCTCCCGCCGGACGAGGCGGCCGAGCTGGTGGCGACCGTCAAGAAGGAGCTCCTCGACTTCCGCGACGATCTCGGCAGGCGCGTCTTCGCCGTCGTGGCGACCCGCGAGGAAGCCGGAGCGCTCGGCCTCGACAGCCCGAACGCGGGAGACCTCGTGCTCGTCTCGGCCGGGGGAACGTCGCTTCGCTCGAACCTGCGCGCCGACGAGAGGCTCCCGCTCTTTCAGGTCCCCGAGATCTACGGCCAGCACGGCTTCGATCCCGATCCCGCTCTCGACGGCATCTTCTTTCACGTGGGGGACGGCATCTCCCCCGAGCGGATCCCCGCGCTTCCCGCGCTCGACGTCGCCGCCCGCATCTCCCGCAGGCTGGGCGTCGAGCCTCCGCGCTGAACGGCGCTCCGTGGTCGAACGGCCGAGAGTCGAGCCGGGAGCGCCCTACCGGCTCGTGTCCCTCGACGGCAGCCCGGGCGAGCCCGAGACCACCGTGGCCTTCGGGTCGAGCGAAGACGCGCTCGTCGCCCGGTTCCGCTCGGTGGCCGAGCCGCCCCTCACGCTGGCCGTGGTCCGGGCCAACGAACCCGTGTACCGCGACGAATGCGTCGAGCTCTTCCTCGCGTCCCCCGCGGAGCCGGGGCGCTATCTGGAGCTCGTGGTGAACCCGCTCGGCGTTCTCTATTCGGCGCGCGTCCTGAACCCGCACGACGACCGGACGCGCTGGGAGCTTTCGCCGGGCGCTCCGGGAATCGCGCTGCCGGGCGTCGAGGTGTCGATCGCGGGACCCGGCGGCGAGCCTGCGAGCTGGTGCTGGTGGAGCGCGACGATCCGGGTCGCGTTCGCGCTGCTTGCGCCCGCGCCGCCCGCGTGCCCGCCGGATTCGCTGCTCGTGAACGCGACGCGGATCGCGCGCGGCACGAGGACGCGCCACCTCGCTCTGTCGCCCACGTACCGCACGTCCCCTCCCGACTTCCACGTGCCGAGCCGGTTCGCGAATCTCGTGCTTTCGCCCTGACGCCCACGGGGAATCCGTTAACCTTCCCTCCGGATGAGATCGCGACCCGAAGGAAGAGCGCCAGACCGCTCCGAGGGCACGGGGAACGGTGTCGACGACCTCGAGCTCCTCACGCGCGTGCGCCAGGGCGAGCAGGCCGCGCTCGACGAGCTGTACGCGCGCTATGCCTCGCCCGTCCACAACCTCGTCTGGAAGGTGCTCCAGAACGCCGAGGAGGCCGAGGACGTCTCGCTCGACGTGTTCTGGCAGATCTGGCGCCAGGCCGATCGCTACGACCCCTCCCGCGGAACGCCGCCAGCCTGGATCTTCACCCTCGCCCGGTCCCGGGCGATCGATCGGCTGCGGGCCCGCCAGCGCCGCGAGGACCGGAACATCTCCTTCGACGACCCGGCCGTGCACCTCGACCCGATGGACGAGAACGCGTCTCCCGACCAGGTGGCCTCCTTCCGCCAGACCCGCGACGCCGTGCGGGCGGCCATCGAGACCCTCTCGGGCCCTCAGCGCGAGGCCATCGAGCTGGCGTTCTTCCAGGGCCTCACCCACGTCGAGATCGCCGAGAAGCTCGATCAGCCGCTCGGCACCATCAAGACCAGAATCCGGCAGGGCCTCATCAGGCTGCGGAAGGTGCTGGACTGACTCAGCCTCCGGCGCGCTTTCCCGATTCCCTCCGGCGCTGGTACTTCACGAACCGTCGCGACCTGCCCTTCCGGAAGACCCGCGATCCCTACGCGATCTGGCTCTCCGAGGTGATCCTCCAGCAGACGACCGTGGCCGTGGGAGCCTCGCGCTGGAGCCGGTTTCTCGAACGCTTTCCGAGCGTCGAGGCCCTCGCCGCCGCGAGCGAGACCGAAGTGCTCGCCGAGTGGGCGGGTCTCGGCTACTACGCCCGCGCCCGCAATCTGTCGCGCGCGGCTCGCGCGATCGTCCGGCTCGGCGACTTCCCCCGCTCCTCGAAGGGGCTGGCCGGCCTCCCGGGTATCGGGCCGTATACGGCCGCGGCCATCGCCTCGATCGCGTTCGGAGAACGCGTCTCCGTGCTCGACGGCAACGTCGCCCGCGTGCTCTCCCGCTTCCTCGCGCTCTCCGGCGATCCGAAGTCGGGCGCGGGACGCGCCCGGCTGCGGCGGGAGGCGGAGGCTCTCCTGCCGAAGAGCCATCCGGGCGATCACAACCAGGCCCTCATGGAGCTGGGGGCCACCGTCTGCACGCCACGCAACCCGCGCTGCGCCGCGTGCCCCCTCCGCAGGGCCTGCCGCGCGCACGCCGCCGGACAGGAGGCGAGCTTCCCCGCCACCGTCCCGGGAAAGGCCGCCGAGCACCTCACCGTGGCCCTCGGTGCAGCGGTCCGGGAAGGCCGGCTCCTGCTCGTTCCCGATGCCGAGATGGTGCGCGGACATCTCCTGCTTCCCCTCGTGCGGGTCGGCGCGAGCCAGGAGCCCGGCGAGGCTCTTCGAGCGGCCTGGCCCGCCCTCTCCGGACGCTCGTCCGGTGCGCTCGCGGAGCTCGGAACGCTCCGCCACTCGGTGCTGCAAAGGCGATATCGGGTTCACGTCTTCCTCGTGGGGGAACGCGGGCCGGCGCGGAACGCGGAGACCCGGGTCCTCGTGGCCCCGGACGGCCTCGCGGAGGTTCCCCACGGCGGGCTCCTGCGCAAGATCCTCGCCCGGTTCGGCGAGCGGATCTTCGGCCCGCCGGAGGGCCGCATTTGGCAGAAACGCAGTTCTCCATAAAATCCCTCGGTTGAAAGTCGTCGCCCTTCACGGCTACCCGCTCGACGGGCGCCTCTTCGCCCCCCTCGCCACCGCGCTCACCGGCCACCTCGAGGTGCTCGCCCCCGATTTCCGGGGCCGGCGGACGGCGTCCCGCCCGGCGCTCCCCATGCACACGATGGCGCAGCTCGCCGACGACGTCACCGAAGACCTGCCGGGACTCACGGGCGGCGAGCCCTTCCTCCTCGGCGGCCTCTCCATGGGCGGCTACGTCGTCCTCGAGCTCCTCCGCCGGCACCGCCGCTCCCCGGCGCTCTCCGGCCTCCGCGGGATCGTTCTCATGGACACGCGGGCCTCCGAGGACGACGCGTCGACGCGGGAGAAGCGCGAAGCCGCACGAGCGGCGATCGCCCAGGAGGGCATGGCCTCGGCGCTCCACGCGATGCTGCCCAACCTCCTCGGAGCGAACGCCCGCGGCGGGCCGGCCGAGGCCGTCGTGCGGAGCATGATTCTCGAGACCCCGCGCGACGCGGCCCGGGCGGATCTCGCCGGGATGGCCGCCCGGACGGGGTCGTGGGACGTCCTCGTCGCTCTGGACCTGCCGCTCCTCGTCCTCGTCGGCGAGGAGGACGCCATCACGCCGCCCCGGGACGCCGAGGCCATCGCCGAGTCGGCCCCGGCGGCTCCACGGGTGTCGCTCGCCACGGTCCCTGCCGCCGGGCACCTCGCCCCGCTCGAGGAGCCTGCGGAGTGCGCGCGGATTCTCCGGGAATTCGCGGGTTTCGCTTCGAGAAGAGGCGGCTGAACCGATGCCCGCCGCGCCCCCCGTCAAGGCCCCCGGAACCGAGGGCCTGGAGGTTCTTCTCGCCCCGTTGGGCGCGCTCCTCGCGCTGGTCCTGCCGTATCTCGTGCTCTCGACGGCGTCCGATGCCGCGCTCCACGAGGCGAAGCTGTTCCCGTACGGGCTCGGGGGGGCCCTCATCTTCCTGGGCCTCGGACTCTCGCTGAGAAAGCGGCCCGTTCAGGGCGCCTTCGCGATCGCGCCGCGGACCGTCGCCGCGGCCGGCCTCGCCCTCGCGGTCTTCGTCGTCGTCTCCGCACTCGCATCGGCCTCGACCCGGTTCGACCCGCTCTCGCTCACGCCCTCCCTCGCGGCCCTGGCGCTCTTTCTCGCCGCCGCCAGCACCGTGGGCCCCGGCATCGCGTCGCGGGCGCTCCCGGCGCTCATGGCGGTCGGCGCCTTCACGGGTCTCCTCGCGACGGCGCAACGCTTTCTCGGGGTCTTCCAGCTCCCGCTCCGCGTTCCGGAGCCGCGGTTTCTCGCGTCGGCTCTCATCGGGAATCCGGGCGACGTGGGCGCCGCGCTCGTCCTTCCCGGTCTCCTGCTCTGGTCGGCCGCGACGGCGGGAAGGCTGCCCCGCAACCTGCGGCTCCTCGCGGGCGCCGGCTTCCTCGCGACGGTGCTCGGGCTCGGTGCCACGGAAGCGATCGCGCCGCTCGCGGCAATGGTCGCCGGCCTCCTCGCGCACGTGCTCCTGGACATCCGCCGCAGGGGCCGTCACCTCCTCGCGGGCCTCCTTCTCGTGGTCTGCGCCTCGGCCTTCACGGGGCTGGGTGGCCGGGCCGTCGAGAAGCTCCGGAACCTTCGCGCGGGAAACCTCGCGGAGTTCTCGACGCAGCGCGACATCGGTGTGCTCGCGGCCCTGGAGATGATCCGGTCTCATCCGGTGACCGGCGTCGGGCCCGGATCCTACGAGAACGCCTTCGTGCCGTCCCGCCTCGCGGCCGAAGAGCGCGCGGGCCGCCGTCTCGTCCACCTTTCCGAGTCCGCCCATTTCGAGAACGCCCACAACGAACCGCTCACGCTGGCCGCCGAATGCGGGATCCCCGCGGCCCTCCTGGCCATCGGCCTGACGCTCTGGCTGGCCGTGGCGCTCGTGAGGAATCACCTGCGGGAGAAGGCCCGGGGCGAGGCGCCCGCGATCGCCTCCTCGGAGACCCTGCTCGTCTGTCTTCTCGCGTTCCTCGTGCTGGGCCTCGGAGGGTTTCCCCTGCGGATTCCGATGGCGGCGGGCCCCATGGCCTTCCTCGCGGGGCTGGCCCTCGGCCGCCTCGGCCCGCGGTCCACGGTCCACGGCCGGCCCATCGTGCTGCTCGTGCTCGGGGGCTGCCTCCTCGTGTCCACTCTCGCGCGGGGCGCGGCGGCCCGCTTCCTCGCGACGGGCGAGGAGACCCTCCGGGCTGCGGCGCAGAGCCCCGACGCGGGCCTCCGCGGGGCGCTCCTCAGCGGCGCGCGCGAGGAGCTCGAGAGAGCTGCGGCGCTGCGACCGCGCGGACCGGCCGCCTGGCTCGCGCTGGGATCGGTGGAGCGCCTCGAAGGCAACCTGGAGGGCGCGCTCCAGGCCACGAGCCGCTCCTTCGCGCTCGAGGAGAGGGCCGAGACCACGCTCAACCTGGGGCTGATCGCGCTCGAGAGCGGAAAGGCCGACGTCGCCCGCGCGTACTTCGTGAGGGCCGTCTGGATCTTCCCCCGGCTTCTCCAGAGCATTCCCGCGGAGGGCGAGCCCGGCGTCGTGGAGGTCGAGGTGAGGGACCTCGAGAAGGCCTTTCCTACGAGCCGAAAAGCCCCTGCCCTGCCCCCGCTCGCTCGCTGAGGAAGGGAATGGGAAGGTCCCGGGAAACCCATGGCTGGGTTTCCCGGTAGGCGAGCGAAGCGAGCGGAGCGGAAGGGCCAGGGAAACCCATAACTGGGTTTCCCGGTAACTGCCCCTCACAGGATGGACTTGAGGAATTCCTTGTTCGTCTTGAAGCGCGTGAGCTTCGAGAGGAGCAGCTCCATCGCGTCGACGGGCTTCACCGACGCGAGCGCCCGGCGCAGCTTGTGGATCTTCGGCAGCTCGTCCGCGTCGTAGAGCTTCTCTTCCTTGCGGGTGCCCGACGCCGGGATGTTCACCGCCGGGAAGATGCGCCGCTCGAAGAGTCCACGGTCCAGGATGATCTCGCTGTTCCCGGTGCCCTTGAACTCCTCGAAGATCACGTCGTCCATGCGGCTGCCGGTATCCACGAGGCACGTCGCGATGATCGTGAGCGAGCCGCCGTGCTCGTGGTTCCGAGCGCCGCCGAAGAAGCGCCGCGGCTTCTCCATGGTGCGCGAGTCCACACCGCCGGAGAGGATCTTGCCGCTGCCCCGCTGCTCGTTGTTGTAGGCCCGGGAGAGCCTCGTGATCGAGTCGAGGAAGATCACCACGTCCTTGCCGATCTCCACGAGCCGCTTGGCCCTCTCGAACGTGGCCTCGGCGACCGCGATGTGGTGGGCGGCATTGAGGTCCGAGGGCGATGCGATGACCTCTCCCTGGATCGAGCGCTGCATGTCGGTGACTTCCTCGGGACGCTCGTCCACGAGGAGCATGAAGATGAAGACGTCGGGGTCGTTCATCGCGATGGCGTTCGCCATCGCCTTGAGAAGAAACGTCTTGCCGGCCTTCGGGGGCGCCACGATGAGGCACCGCTGGCCTCGCCCGATGGGAATCACGAGGTCGAGAACCCGTCCGGAGATCTCCTCGGGGGTCGTCTCCATCCGGAGCCTGCGGTCGGGGTCCACGGAAACACCCTTGTGGAACTGGATGTACTTCGACCGGTAGTCGGCGGGGTCCATGCTCTCGATCGACAGGACCTTCTGGACGAGCGGACCCTTGCCGGCCCTCACGACCGCCTCGGCTTCGATCATGAGGCCGTCCTCGAGATCCTCGGCCTCGACCACGTGCCGCGGCACGAACGGGTCGCCCCGCTCCCCGAACAGAGTCTCGGGCGAAACGAGGGAGCCGGAGTGGTCGCTCAGGAGCCGCACGATGCCCCGCACGATCTGCTTCGGCTGGGGTGCCGGAGGGGCCTCCCGCCGGCGCTGGAAACGGCCTCCTTCGGAAGGGGAAGGGGCAACCGGAGAACCTGGCGCGACGGGATCGGTTTGAGTCACGGCTGCAACCTGGCCGTCGCCCGGCAGGGGCCCGGAAGCGGGAACGGCTGCGGCGGGACGATTCCGGCCGCGGCGGCGCCGGCGCCGCCTGCGGCGCCGGAACGCCGGATCCAGGGCCGCGTCTCCAGCGGCGCCCTGAGGCCCGCCGTCCGCCGACGCGGCGCCGTCGCCGCCCTCCGCGCCGTCTCCGCCGTCGCCTTCGTCTTCATCGAAGCCGTCGTCCGAGGTGGCGCTTTCCGGTTCGAAAGACTCGTCCTCGAATGCGGTCGCGGTCGGGGCTCCCTGTTCCTTGGGGCTGGTGTCGTCCAAATCCAATCCTCCGGGCGCTCCGAATGCGCCCATGGGTTCTACTCGACGGAGGTTTTGCGCGGGGGCGTGGCGCGAGCCACAGCAATCGCGCACAACTGTCAAGCGTGTCCCAACTCGATGGGGGCGGGCTGCCGTGAGCCGTCTACGGTCTGCCGGTCTGCCGTCTGCCGTGTTCCGGGGGTCTACGAACCACTCCGTCCGGCGCAGGTCGCCAGGCTCCGAGGAGCACCGGCACCACGTGTCGGGCAAATGCTACGTGGATCCGCCCGGCCCGTCAAACGGGAAAGTCGCGGGATGCGTGACCGGCAGCACGAGGTTCATGGATGAGGCCGTCGCAACCGCCCGCTGGAGGCGCCGTTCCGGCGCGGCCCGGACCGTGCATCCGTCGTGGTTAGAATGCGGCCTGTGACACGTTTCCTCGGCTCCGCCCTCTCGACCTCTTTTTCGCCTTCGGCCCCGATGCTTCGCGTCGCCGGGCTCCTGGCGCTCAGCTCGGTGCTCTGTCTGGCCGGCGCCCCGGCGGCGGCGCAGACACCGACCCCCACACCCACGGCCACGCCGACGCCCACGCCGGTTCCGCTCAGCGTTCCGGCCACGTCGACGATCTTCGCCGGAACGGGGTCCGGCAACTACGACGCGGTGAACGTCGTGGTGGAGCCCGACGGCTCCGTCTTCGCGGCCTCGGCCGGCGAGAACGTGGTGATGAAGATCGCCCCGGACTCGAAGAAGATCACGCGCTGGACGTTCCCCAAGGACGCCTCGCCGAGCTCGCTCCTGCGCGAGCCCGACGGCACCTATTGGCTCACCGAGCTGGGCGGCTTCAAGATCGCGTTCTTCGACCCGCGCACCAACCAGCTCATCGAATGGAAGGACGACGCCCGGCGGCCGACCTCGCTCGTGAAGCGGGCCGACGGCACGTTCTGGCTGCCCGAGACGGGCGGCATCCTCACGCACTTCGCGCCCGCCACCGGCACGCTCACCTACTTCCGGTCGACGAAGATCCTGACCCTGAGCTACCCGTACCTCGACACCGACGGCTCGGTGTGGGCCGGCGATTTCCTGGGCGGAAAGCTCGTCCACTACAGCACGGACGCCTCGAAGGCGACGCTCTATGCGCTCCCGAACTACGACGGCTGTCCGGAAGGGAGCACCTGCTCCCCCCAGCCGTCGCGCATCATCCGGGACACGGCCGGCAAGCTCTGGATCTCGTTCTATCTCACGGGCGAGCTGGCGCGTTTCGATCCCGCGACGAAGGAGCTGAAGGTCTACAAGCTCGCCGCAAACGCGTTGCCCTACGACCTGCTCCTCTACCGGGATCGCATCATGTATTCCGACCAGCGCTACGCGTACGTCGGCTTCTTCGATCCCGCCGTGGCGGTTCCCGCCAAGACGGTCACCCTCGAATCGACCGAGGTCGAAACCACGGCCACCACGTCCATCGCGGCACAGGAGATCTCGACGCTCGAGCCAAAGGTCGAGGATCCGACGGCTCCGGTTCCCGTCGTGGTGTCCGGCATCGGCCGGCCCGACATCACCGACATTCCTGCCGGAGTCACCTCGGTCTACGCGATCGCGCTCGACACGGCGAGGGGACGCATCTACTTCGGAACCTATGGCGGGGTGGGAATCCTCACGCCGCCGCTGGGCCCCACGAACAACGATCAGTACTTCCCTCAGGCCGCGTCCATCACGGGTCAGGGCACGGCGCGCTACAGGACCCAGATCGTCGCCTGGAACCGGGGCACCCCCGACACCACGGCCATGAACGCCAGGCCCAGCGTGCCCGTCACGACCCGCCTCCTGCCGAACGGCTGGATCGCGGGCTTCTCCCCGTCCACGTTCAACACCCTGGTGCCCGACCAGATCCTGTCGCTCGCAGACCCCATCGCGACGGAGATGAACGCTCCCGACAATTTCGGAGCGCTCCGCCTCGTGCCGGACCGCGCCGGCGACGACCTCTTCACCTGGGCCCGCATCTCTCGCGACCGGGAAGGCGGCGGGACGTACGGCTTCGCGAGGAACGGCATCAAGCCCGACGGCGCGGTCAAGGAGACGGAGGCCGGCTTCCTCTTCACCCCCCCGACCCTCGATCAGCGAACGAACGCGGGCTTCGTGGTCGTCGAGTCGTCCGTCGGCACGCTCTCGATCGTCGACGGGAACGGGGTCGTGAAGGCCACGAAGACCTACGACTTCCCCGCCGGCTACCACGTACAGGGCTCCACGATCTTCCAGTACTTCGGCATCGAGCCCGTCGCCAACGCGCGCGTCGTGTTCGCTCCCACCACGGGCCGCGTCATGCCGTTCGGGGTCTCGATCGATCCGATCACCGGCGACCCGCTCGAGCTCGAGGCGTTCGTACCCTCGCGGGCCGGCACGCTCCAGTGGCTCGCGCCCGTGGCCCGCGGCACCGGCGCGATGGGCGGCGCGACCCGCACCGCGCTCCAGCTCCACGCCCCCTCCGGAACGGGTACGAGCGATGCGAACGTGACGCTCGTGTTCCGCAGGGCGGGCCTCGACGTGCCCGCGCTTTCGGCCACGCTCACCGTCGGCGCAGGCAAGGTGGTGTCTCTCCCCGATGCGCTCAAGGAGCTCTTCGGAACCGAGGTGGGCCAGGGCATCATCGACGTCATCTCCGACCAGCCCGTGTTCGCGTTCGCGCGCGTCACCTCGTCCGACGCTTCCGGCGGAAGCTACGGCTACGGCATCGGCGGCCGGCGCGGCGGCCTCGCGGTCGCGGGCAACCAGCGCGGCGTCTTCACGACGACGACCGACAACGGCTTCGACGTGACGCGGACCGACCTCCACCTCGCGAACCTCCTCGACGTCCCCCAGTCGGTGACGATCAAGCTCACCCAGGTCGACGGCCAGGCGGGAGCGACCCGCGATCTCACGCTCGCGCCCAAGGAGGTGAGGATCCTCGAGAGCGTCTGGTTCGACCTCGCCGGCTATGGGACGAACCTGGGACGCCTCGACGTCGTTTCGAACGAGGCAGCGGGGGGCGGCGGCGTGCTCGCGACGTTCGTGCGGAGCGATCGCAAGTCCCTGGACGCCGACGCGATCGTGCCCTACGTCATAGCAAAGTAGGAGGAAGGCCCGGCTCCGCCTTTCCTCCTTTCCGTTCCGCCCCCTCGCGGCGGACAATCGGGCGATTTTCCAAACGTCCGCGCGGATGGCTCCCCTCCGCGCCAAGGAGCGCCCGATGAAGTCTCTCCGCAGGCTCGTTCCCCTTGCCGTACTCCTCGTCGCCGCGGCCGCGTCTCCGCTTCGCGCCGACGATCCGCCCGAGGCCTGGTCGCCGACGGGCCTCGGGGCGCGCTTCACCCAGACCCAGACGCCGCTCACCAACGACCGGGGGATGTTCGAGGCGAACATCTGGCACCGCTTCTACACGCCTTCGAACCAGGCCAAGACCGACGGCCTCCTGGGGCTCGATGGCGGCGCGAACGTGACGCTCGGCATCGACTACACGTTCGTGAAGAACGTGGCGTTCCAGATGTTCCGCTCGGGCTACAACGCCGACTACGAGATCGCGCTCAAGTGGACGGCCCTCAGGCCTGCCGAGAAGCTCCCGCTCGCCATCGGTCTGCGGGGTGGCGTGGACTGGTGGACGGCGAGCTACCTGCAGCAGGACAGCACGTTCTTCGGACAGGTGCTCCTCTCCTACACCATCGCCGATCGCGTCACCATCGGCATCGCGCCCGCGTACGTCGAGAAGACCTCGACCGGCCTCTCCGACGTGTTCGCCATTCCGGTCGTGGCCCAGATCAAGCTCACGAACAGCATCGCGGCGATCGGCGAGTACGTCGCGCGGAACAAGGACATCCCCGACACCGTGGGTCAGTGGTCGTTCGGCGTCGAGAAGGCCGTCTACCGCCACAAGTTCTCCCTGTGGATCGGGAACTCGGGGGCCATCACGGTGGACCAGCGGGCCGGCGGCGACTATCTCGGAGGTCTCAAGGAATCGAACATCCGGCTGGGCTTCAACATCATGAGGCAGTTCGACATCGCGGCGGAGTAGCTAGTGATCCTGGGGGTTTCTCGATCCCCCCAGGCCCCCCACCGGGGTCCCCCACACCAGGAAAGAGAACGCGTTAGATTCACAGCTTGGTACAACGTCTTCTCGGCGTCGCGACGGAACCGCTCGGCATCGTCCTGTGCCTCTTCCTGGGGGGCGCGCTCCTCGCCTGGGCCGGGAAGCGGCGCACGGCGCGGACGGCGTTCGTGCTCGCCGTGGCCCTCCTCTGGGGGGCCGCCACGCCGCTCGTTTCCGATGCGCTCTCGGCACGCATCGAGGGAATCACTCCGGCCCTTCCGGCCGGAGCGCGTGGCGACGCGCTGGTGATCCTCGGCGGGGCGCTTGCCGGAAGGCGGCCTCCGCGGACGGGTCCCGAGCTCGTGGACTCTTCCGACAGGATCCTCACGGCCGCGCGCCTCTTCAGGGAGGGGCGCGCGCCGTTGGTCGTCGTCAGCGGCGGGTCCGGTCCCTGGGGCGTCAGCTCGGTTCCCGAGAGCGTCGAGATCGCCGGCCTCCTCGTGGAATGGGGGGTTCCGCGGGAAGCGATCCTCACGGAGACCCGATCCACCACGACCCGGGAGAACGCGGCCGAGACGGCCCGCCTCCTCCTCCCGCGCGGCGCCCGGCGGATCCTGCTCGTCACGTCGGCGCTGCACATGCCGCGCTCCGCCGCCACATACCGCACGGCGGGCTTCGAGGTCACTCCGGCGCCCTGTGACTACCTCACCGTGACGGCCGAGCGCCGCACGCTCCTCGACGTCCTGCCCAGCGCGGGAGCCCTCGCGAAGACGACCGCGGCCTGGCACGAGGCCGCCGGGCTCGCGTATTACCGGCTTCGCGGCTGGCTCTGAGGGGATTCGAAAACGACGCTGGGGCCGACGGTCCAGTTCCTGTCGACATGGGGCGCGACGGTTCCGAGGGCGCGGAGCTTCTGGATGAGGACCTCGCGCACGTCCAGCGTGACCCTCTTGACGACCTTCGCACCGCGCAGGGCGTCGTAGCCGCCGGCCCCCTGCGCGCGGTAGGAGTTCACGGCCAGCGTGAGGCGGTCTTCGGGGTCGACGGGGCGCCCGCCCCTCTCGAGGTCCTTCACGCGCTCCCCGACCTTCGCGAACGGGTCGATGCGATACGAGACGCCCTGGATCACGTCGAAGTTGTAGGGGACCATCGCCGGGTTCGTCTTCACCACGATCCGGCCCTCGTCGAACCGGGCGGTCTCGTAGTACCGCGCCGCGTTCTCGAGGCAGGCCTTCACCATCGCGCCGTCGACCTCCAGAAGGACGAGCTCGTTCTCGTACGGGTAGAGAGCCCAGAGGTGGCGCACGGTGAGGGCGCCCTTCGGCAGGCCTTCGAAAGAGGACCCGGGCAGAAGCGACGCCATCGAGAGGTCGGCGCCCGTGGCCTCTCTCTGCGCGTCGTTGAGGAGGTCGAGGAGGGCCGTGTCCTCGAGGCGGGCGCGACCGGCGGGAAAGGCCGCCGCGGCCATCGCGACGGGCTCTTCCAGAACGGCGAGGGCCGCCGTGTGGTAGGGCGCGGCGAGTTTCGCGACGACCGGATCCTCACCGACCTCCGCCGTCGAAGGCAGCAGGTCGCCCCGGACCGCGGAAACGCGGAACCGGCCGGCCACCTTCTCGAGCGTCACGTCGACGCGGGCCACGACGTCGCCCCAGCGGCCCGGCTGGATGATGGGCACGCCGTTGATGCGCGTGAGCGGAATGCGGTTGTGTGTGTGGCCCGTGAGCAGGAGATCGATACCCGGCACCTCGCGGGCGAGCGCCGCGACGCGGTTCTCGGTCTTCTCGGTGTCGTCGGCCACGCCGGTTTCGAGATCGATGCCGGGTCCGCTGTGGATGAGCACCACGACGAGATCGCACCGCTCGCGGTCTCTCAGAACC
>JAEUQS010000631.1 GCA_016789625.1 Acidobacteriota bacterium
CTTGTAACGCGATACCGCGTTCTCCGGCTCGAGCCCCGCGGCCCGCGGATCCCTGAGGTGCACGTACTCGGCCGCGTGCTTGGCGCGGAGCGAGAGGTGGACCTCGATCTGGTCGCCGGGCTCGAGCTTCGCGCCGTCGGCCAGGGGCTTGAGCGTCCACTGCTTGCCGTCGTTCTCGCGCTTGAAGTACGTGCGCGAGACGTTGAAGAAGTCGCCGCGATCCTCGGCCGGCAGCTTCTCCGTGGAGAAGTGCCACGTGGCCGAGGCGAACGCGAAGCCCTTGGACTCCTTTTCCACGACGACCGTCGAGCTCGTCTTGGGATCGATCTTGTCTCCGGGGACGACGATCTGGTTCTTCTTGCCCGTGTAGGAATCCGGCTCGAACACGAACTGGACCTTCTGGCTCCCGATCGTGACCGTCGCGTCCTCGCGGATGCCGAGCGCGCCTTCCTTCTTCAGATAGTGAAGGAGCGAGTAGATGACCTCGGCCGTGGCCCGCGTGGACTTCCACTGGTTGAGCTTCTTGTTGAGGAGGATCCACTGCACGAGGCCGTCCTTCTTGGGCTCCTCGGGCGTCAGCTCCATCACCGTGCGGAGCGCGAACGCGTGGGTCTCGATGGTGTCGTTGTACCAGAGCCAGGAGCGGTCTTCCTGCGCCCAGAACGTGCCCTGCTCCTCGTTCGACTTGGCCGAATCCATCACGCTCTCCCAGACGAGCCGCGCGTCCTTCTCGCGGTTCATGCGCTTGAGCGTGAGCGAGAGGTAGCCCTTGAGGTACGGGCTGTGCTGCTTCCAGTGCTTGAAGCAGAAGTTCAGGATCTTGGTGCGCTCGTCCATGGGCAGCGCGCCGTTCGTCCAGGACTCGTCGGGATAGCAGCTCGCCACGTAGTTGAGGAACGCGAGGAACTCCCAGCAGCAGTCGTCGGCCATCATGCGCTGGAGCTCGCCCTGGTAGTGCTGGCCGAGGTACCGCCAGCCGGCCTGCACCATGTCCTTCGGGACGTCCACGCCGAACTCGATGGCCTTCGCGAAGCCGTGCATGATGTAGAGCGTCATGTAGGGCGAGGGCGGACCGCCCGCCCACCAGGGGAAGCCGCCGCTCGCGGTCTGGGCCTTTCGAAGTTTGGCCAGAGACGCATCCCGGTCGGCTCTCGCCACCCGCGGGTCGAGCACGTTCGAGAGCCCGTGGCCTGCGTCCGTGCCGCCCTTGGAGGACTGCACCCAGGGCGACTCCTCGAGCTGCAGCTTGCGGTTCGGGTCCACGGAGTCCCAGGTCTCGAGCGGCGTCGTCCGCTTCGACATCTCCGTCGCCATCTTCGCGATGGCCGGGTAGTCCTTGTACATGCTCGACACGATTCCGGTCGAGACGAAGCGGTTCAGCGTCTGCTCCGTGCACTCGTACGGGTAGTTCACGAGGTACGGCAGCGACTGCAGCACCGTGTAGAAGAGCTGCGCGTCGACGGTGACGACCATCTGCTCGTCGATGCGCGAGGGATCGTCGTCCTTGGCGAGGTCGTCGAACTTCAGGACCTTGCGGTCCTTGTTGCGGAGCGTCACGAAGCGCGACTGCACGAGATGCATGCGGCTCGGCAGGATCGGCACGGGGCGCAGCTCGCCGTCCGAGAAGTCGCCGCTCCGCGCCGTGATGCGGAACGCGGCGAGACCCACCTTCTTCGGGGCCGTGAGCCGGAACGAGAGGTTCGTGCCGCCGCCGGCCTTCACCGTGAAGCTCTGGCTGAGAGCCTCCGGACGGAGGCCGAAGTCGCCCGCCAGGCTCGTGTTCGTCTCGGGGTCGAAGACCTCGAGCGTGAGGCGGCCGGGAAGGTCCTTCTCGGACGCGTTGTTCACCACGACCTTCAGCTCGGCCTCGTCGCCCTCGCGCAGGAAGCGCGGCACGTAGGGCCGCACCATGAGCTCCTTGACGCTCCTGGCTTCCTTCCGGAGCGATCCGCCCGAGAGGTCCTTCGTGAGGCCGTGCACCCAGATGTTCCAGGCCGTCACGCTGT
>JAEUQS010000644.1 GCA_016789625.1 Acidobacteriota bacterium
CGAAGGCGAAGATCGCGCTCTTCTCGATGGACCCCGCGAACGAGATGTTCAAGGCCCACGTGGGCGCGGGCGGCCTCGGCGCCACGATGGACCGGCACGACACGCTCTGCCTCTACCGCTCCACGCTGCGCATTCCGATCGTCCACGCGCGGCAGGTGCCCATCACGTACGACGGCAAGGCCCGCTTCAACATCGCGAACGCGCTCGCGGCGGCGCTCGCCACGTTCGCGACCGGCATCGATCTCGAGGAGATCCGCGGCGCTCTCACGACGTTCCACCCGACCCCGTTCCAGACGCCGGGCCGCGCGAACACGTACGAGTTCCGCGACTTCAAGGTGATGATCGACTACTGCCACAACCCCCACGCGATGGCCGTGGTGGCGCCGTTCCTCTCGGCGATGAAGAAGACGCGGCTCGTGGGCGTGCTGAACGCTCCGGGCGACCGGCGCCTCGAGGACTTCGAGGAGATCGGCCGCATCGCCGCGCCCCACTTCGACCACGTGATCCTGCGCGACGACGAGGATCTCCGCGGCCGCAAGCCGGGCGAGGTGGCGCAGCACATCGGCGACGCCCTCGTGAAGCACGGCATGAAGCGCGAGAGCGTGGAGTTCGTGCGCACGGAGACCGAGGCCGTGAAGAAGGCGATCTCGATGGCTCAGAAGGACGACTTCATCGTGATCTTCGCGGACCGCATCACGAAGGTCGCCGCGCAGGTGGACTTCGAAAGGCAGAAGGAAGGTCGCGCGTCGTCGTGACGATCGCCGGTGTTCCCGACAGTGACGAGCGGATCCCGGCTCTGCCGCGGGAGACCCGGCCGCGCGTTCTCCTGGTGGACGACGAGGCCATCAACCGGACGACGCTCCAGACGCTCCTCGGACCGGGCTACGAGACGGCCGAGGCCGCGGACGGGCTCGCCGCTCTGGAGGTCTGCCGGCGCTTCCAGCCCGATCTCGTGCTCCTCGACGTCGAGATGCCGGGTCTTTCGGGCTACGAGGTCTGCCGGCTCCTGAAGGCCGATCCCGACACGCGCAACGTTCCGGTGGTCTTCGTCACGGGCCACGCGACCGAGGAAGACGAGGAGCGGGGTCTCGGCGTGGGAGCCATCGACTTCCTGGGAAAGTCCACGAGCGCCGCCATCGTGCGGGTACGCGTTCAGAACCACGTCGCCCTCAAGAGGCAGCGCGACTCCCTCGAGGTCCTCTCGCTGAGGGACGCGCTCACGAACGTCGGGAACCGCAGGGCCTACGACGAGGTGCTGAAGCGCGAGTACCGGCGGGCCGCACGGGCCCACCGGTCGCTGGGCCTTCTCCTCATCGACGTGGACTTCTTCAAGGCGTTCAACGACACGCAGGGGCACCTCGCCGGCGACGGCTGTCTGCGGCGCATCGGGCAGGTGATCGCCGAGAACGCGCGAAGGGCCGGAGACTTCGCCGCGCGCTGCGGCGGCGAGGAGTTCGCGATCATCGCGTCCGACACGGAGATTGCCGGCCTCACGTTCATCGCCGAGCGCACGCTGTGGGCCGTGCGCGATCTCGCGATCCCGCACGGCGCGTCCCGCGTCGCCAAGGTGGTGACGATCAGCATCGGCGGCGCGGTGACCGTGCCCGTCGCCGGGATTCCGGCCGAGCGGCTCGTCGCCGAGGCGGACGCGCGGCTCTACCGGGCCAAGGACGGCGGGCGCGCGCGAGCGATCGTGGAGTCCATCAGCCTGGAGTGACCCGCCACCAGGGGACCGCCGTCAGGGCAGTCCGACGATCTTGTGCGTCTGCAGACCGAGCCTCCACCGGGGATGCCGGAGGCAGTACTCGGCCGCGAGGCGCGTGTTCCTCTCCCGATCGGGTCCGTCCATGGGCTGGAGCACGAAGTAGCGGAACGAAAGCTCCGCGAAGCGCTCGGGGAGCGCGCTCGCCTGCGGATACACGAGCTTCAGCTCGTCGCCCACCATGAGCACGACCGGCGCGTCCGCCTTGGGGCTCACGCAGATCCAGTCGAGCCCGGCGGGGGCGGGCTTCGTGCCGTTCGTCTCGACCGCCACCGCGAAGCCCTCGCCATGGAGCGCCTCGACCAGCGCGGTATCGAGCTGCAGGAGCGGCTCGCCTCCGGTGCAGACGACGAGCGGCCGCTCTTCGCGCTCCGACGGCCAGGCGCCGGTCCACAGGCTCCGCACGTGCGCGGCGAGGGCGCCGGGCCGCTCGAAGCGTCCGCCGCCTTCGCCGCCGGTTCCGACGAAATCGGTATCGCAGAAGCTGCAGGTCGCGGCGGCGCGGTCCTCTTCACGGCCCGACCAGAGGTTGCAGCCCGCGAACCTCAGGAACACCGCCGCACGCCCGGCGTTCGCGCCCTCGCCCTGCAGCGTGTAGAAGGCTTCTTTGACGGCGTACGCCATCAGCCCTCCACGTAGCGGGTCGGGTCCGCGATCCCGGCTTCCGCGAAGCCCTTCCTCCGCAGCGCGCAGGAATCGCAGTGGCCGCAGGAGGCGCCGTCCGCCGTGGGGTCGTAGCACGAGAGCGTGAGGCCGTAGTCGACGTCGAGCCGGGCGCCCTCGCGGATGATGCCGGCCTTGGTCAGCCGCATGAGCGGCGTGTGGACGCGCAACGGGATCGCACCCTCGACGCCCGCGCGGGTGGCGAGGTTCGCGAGCGCCTCGAACGCCTCCACGAACTCGGGCCGGCAGTCGGGGTAGCCGCTGTAGTCGAGAGCGTTCACGCCGATGTAGATGTCGGTTGCGCCGAGCACCTCGGCGTAGGCGAGCGCGAAGGACAGGAAGATCGTGTTTCGGGCCGGGACGTACGTCACAGGAATGCCGTGCGACATCTCGGTGGCTTCGCGATCCTTCGGGACGGGGATGTCCGCGGTGAGCGCCGAGCCGCCGAAGAGACGGAGGTCGATCTCGGCGAACCGGTGCTCGACGGCCCCGAGCGCGGCGGCGACCCGCGTTGCCGCGAGCAGCTCGGCCGCGTGCCGTTGGCCGTAGCGGAAGGAAAGCGCGTGCGGCGCGAACCCGGCCTCTTTCGCGAGAGCGAGGCAGGTCGCGGAGTCGAGGCCACCGGACAGCAGGACGACGGCGGGACGTGGCGTCACCCGCGGGTTCTACCAGACCTGGAGGGTTCTCACTCTCCCCGGTTTCCCAGAGCCTTTCGGGCGGCCTCGAAAAGAGCGTCCCCCTCGCCCGGCGGCAGGCTGGCGCGGAGCGCGGCGAGAGCCTCCGCCTCGGAGAGCGAGATCGTGCGGAAGGAGGCCTCGCCCGAGACGCGCCGGCCATCCAGGGCCTCGCCGAGGATCCGGAGGTAGTAGCTCCGGCCCGGCTTCAGCGAACCGTCCTTCACGGCGACCTCGGCTCCGGCAGCCTCGCTCTCGAATACGACGGCGCCCGATTCGTCCTCCACCACCGCCGAGCACTTGGCGAGGTTGCGGTCGCGTTCGAAGCGCAGCGTCACGCCCGTCGCCTCGATCGCCGCGCCGGACTGCGGGAAGAGCACGGGGATGTGCTCCATGCGGAACCGCGTCGCTCCGCTCGCGGTCGCGACGGGGGAACGGAGGGGGGCGAGGATCGAGAGGCCCGAAACGCTGCGGAGCTGCACGATGGTCCCGTTCCGCTCCTCGAGCCCGCGTTCCGAAACCGTTCCGGCGGCCCCGTCGCGAAGGACGAACCGGTCCCCCGACCGGAGCGCCACGAAGGCCGACCCGCCGCGCTCGGTAATGACCCGGCTGCCGGCGGGAATCCACGCGGGCGGGACCAGGGGCCCGCGCTCGGCGGCAGCCGAGACGAGGGACACGGGGCCGGACGTCTCGTAGACGACGGCCACGGGCGGAGCCGGGGGCGGGACCGGCTGCGACGCCAGGACGAGAAGGAGGAGCGAAAAGCTCATGATGCTGAAACCTCGCGAGATGTCTTTCGTCCCGAAATGGCCACCGCCACGAGAGCTAAGCCCGATGAAAGTGCGAGGGCCGTAACGGGAAGAAGTAAACCCGAGGCGAAGAATACCCCAGCCGCCACGCCGATGCCGGCCAGGAGCGCCGCAACCCTCAGGACGGAGCCCGTCCGTCCCGCCAGGGAGGCCGAGGCAAACACGAGACCCGAGAGCGCGAGGCAGATCACGAACGCCACGGCGGCAGGGGCGGGGCGCGGAGCGCTCTTCTCCAGAAGGGTGGCCGTGCCGAGCGCCTGAACGTCGATTCCGGGTCTCTGTCGAGGCTCTCCGGGGAATCGGTGCTGATCGCCCGCTCCCGCGAAGGTCGCGCCCACGATCACGAGGCGGCCGGAGACGAGGCGGGGGTTCTTCTCGAGAGCGGCGTCCAGGGTGGCGAGGGAGACGCGGGGAATCGCGCTGACCGCGATCCTGTAGTCGAGGAGGTACGTTTCCGGCTGCGGCTCGCTGAGGGCCCCCGGCTCCAGGCGGGTCACGGCGTGAGAGGCCCACGACGGCACGCCGCGTCCCTCGATGTCGAGAAAGCGCCGGGGGGCGCGGCGCACGTAGCCCGCCGCCGACAGCTCGAGGTTGACGAAGCCGAAGAGGTCGCGGGCCACGTCCTCTCCGAGGACCGCGACCACGTGGCCGCCGAGACACTCGGGACCGACGACCTTTCCGTCGGGCGTCGCGAGCGCGGCGAGGGTGAGAGCCCCGCTCCTTCGCGCGACGAGGCTCGAGAACGCCGCGGACTCCGCCCAGGCCTCGGGCAGGAGCATGTCCAGGGCGACGGAGCGGGCGCCCGCCTCGAAGAGCTTCTCGGTGGCGAGCGCGAAGGCCTCGGCTTGCGCCGCGAGCGGCCTGGAATCCCGCGCGAGCCAATCGTCGTCCAGCTCGGCGATCGCGAGCCTCGGGTCGGCCGTCTTTCGCGGACCGGCCCTCATGAGGTTCTGGAAGAACGCGTCCTCGGCCGCGTGGAGCGGCCCGAGGCGCGAAAGCAGCAGACTTCCGGCCGAGACGACGAGACACGCGAGGAGCGCGAGCGCCAGGCGCCGGGGCCGCTTGGCGCGATCGCGGGAGCGCTCGTCCTCGGCGCGCTTCTCGAGCAGAGCCGTGCCGAGACCGGCGACGTACTCGGTGGCCGTCGCGGGACGGTCGATGGCGACCTTTGCGAGGGCCGCGAGGAGCGGCTCGTCCAGCTCGGGCGGTACCTCGGGGCAAACGGCAGAAGGGCGCGGAGCGGGCTGAGTGGAGTGCGCGAGCAGGAGCTCCTCGACGCCCCCGCCTCGAAACGGCTTCTGTCCCGTGAGGACCTCGAACGCCGTCACGCCGAGGGCGTAGATGTCCGAGGCGGGGCTGGCTGCATCTCCCCACGTCCTCTCGGGAGAGAGATACGCGGCCGTGCCCACGATGACGTCGTCCGCCGTGAGCGCGAGGTCGCGTGCGCCCTCGCGGGGACGCCGCTCCACGGCGTCCCGCGGGCGGTCGCCGTGTCCGAGGTGCGCGACTCCGAAATCGAGCACCCGGACCTGGGGCGCTTCGTTCTCGGGACCCGACAGGAAGACGTTCGCCGGCTTCAGATCACGGTGGAGGATCCCATCGCGGTGGGCCGCATCGACGGCGGAGGCCACGGCCTCGAGGATGGGAAGCGCCTCCGCAGGCGCGAGCCGGCCCCCGCGGCGCATCCGCCGCGCATCGAGGGTCTCGCCCTCGAGGCGCTCCATCACGAGGTATGGAATGCCGCGCCCCAGGACCTCGACACCGAAGTCGATCACCTTGACGATCCCGGGGTGGTCCAGCCGGCCGAGGGCCTGGGCCTCGACGCGGAACCGGCTCTGCGCCGCGGCGTCGTCCGCGAGGTGGAGCACCTTCACCGCGACGAGCCGGTCGAGCACCACGTGCCTGGCCTCGAAAACCGAGCCCATGCCGCCCGTTCCGAGGCGTTTCAGAAAGAGGTACCGGCCGTCGAGGAGCAGCGGGCCGGGAAGGCCGGCACGCACGGCCGAACCGTCCGCGTCACAGCGATCGGGGCCCGAGTCTTCCCATAAGCGCCCGCAGGTCGAGCACTCCCTCATCGCCCGTCGCCGTGGAGGACGAAGCCCGCCCAGAAGTACGGATGGGCCGTCTCGGGATTCGAGCGCAGAGCGACCTGAGCCTCCTGGAGACACCTGTCGGCGGCGAGGCCGCGCGCACGGGCCGAGTAGAAGGCCTCCATGAACCTGACGGCGACCTCGTCCGGGACCTTCCAGCGCGCGGCCAGGACCCGGCGCGCGCCCGCGACCTGAAAGGCGTACGCGAGCCCGAGCGGACCCTCCGTCGGAGTGTTCACGGCCCCCGAGCTCTCGCACGCGGAGAGGACCACGAGGTCCGCGTTCAGAGACAGCTCGTTCACGATCTCCCAGCCACGGAGCCGTCCGTTCTCCGGGGAGCCCGGAGCGGGCTGCGCCAGGAGAAGAGCGGAGTCTTCGGGATGCTCGGGGTCCACCGTGGCGTGACAGGCGAAGTGCAACGTTCCCGCGGTGGGCGGGATGCTCTTGACGGCCTCCTCCGTGGCCCTCTCTCCGATCAGTACGTGCGCCGGACCCGGGTGGAAGTCGGCCACGGTTTGCGCCTCCACGCGTGCGCCCGGGAGGGCATTGACTGGAGAGGTCGTGGCGGGATCGCCCACGGACCACAGAGCCAGATCCGTCGCGCCGGCTTTCGGCGGAGCCTCGAGGAACGCCGTGAGGGACGACGTGTACGAGATCGGGATCCGTTCGGCGAGGAAGACCGGGCCGATCTCTCCCCGATCCACGACGAGCGCCTCGAACGGCAGCGGCGCGACCATCTGGTCCACGCTCACCACGAGGCGGCGCGCGTCCGACAGGAGGTCTCGAAAAGGCCCGAGCAGGAGGCACGAGAGCTCTTCGCCCGCTCTCAACAGCTCGGGGCCGGGCGCTCCCGCGATGGTCCGCGAAACGAGCCTCCTGTAGGCGTTGACCTTCGGCCAGAGCGTCTGGCTGCCATGCGGCAGGACGATGCTTCGGACGGGCTCCCCGTGCCTTACCGCGAGGACGACCGTGAAGCCTTCCAGGCCCGCTTCGCCTCCCGTTACGACCACCAGGGCGAGCGTGCCCTGACCGAGACCCTCCCGGATCTCGGTGACGGTCAGCGGACGAAAGCCTTGCCTGGGGACCTGAGCTCTGGCCTCGAGACTCTCGAGCTCGAGGCGGAGACGGAAGAGCTCGGCGCGGTAGCCGTCGGCGGCGCTGCCCTGAGAATTTGCGTCGAGCCCCAGGAGCGCTCGCTGCGCGGCGTCGTAGCGGTTCCGCGTCGCCTTGATCTGTGCGGTCCGCGCCGAGCTCTCTCCTTGGGCGCCCGCGCGCGCTCTCCGGGCGGCGAGAAAGGCGCGACCGCGGGCCCGCTCGGTCGCCTCGAGCGCCTCTTCGGGAAACCCGAGGCGGGCGAAGTGGGGGCCGAGGCGCCCGACGATGTTGCCCTCCCACCACCGGATCCCCTGTCGCGCCGCGTCGGAGAGAGATTCGAGCGGTCGCGATTCGATGAGGTCGACGAGCTGGCAGAGGAGCTCGGTCTCGAGGTAAAGCCGCCCGGTCCAGCGGACGAGCGAGCGGAGCCGCTCGAGGGGCACGATGCGTTCCAGGCCCTGGTACAGGGTGACGGCCTTTCGGGCCATCTGCTCGGCTTCGACGAGATCTCCGCCCGCGAAGCGGATCATGGTCGCGAGGTTCATGAACGCGAGGCCCGACTCGGCTCCTCCCGGGGCCAGCCGTTCGCGGATCGCCAGGGAGCGTTTGAAGTCCGAGAGGGCGCCATCGTGGTCGCCGCCCTCGAAGCGCGCGATGGCGAGCGTGTTGAGGCAGGACGCCAGCTGGAATCCCTCGGGCGCTACGCGCCGCAGGATGTCGCAGGCACGCTCCCCGGTGACCACGGCGTCGGGACTCGACAGGGCCCGGAGGCTCGAGGCTCTTATCGAGAGGATCACGCCGTGATCGACGGAGGCGGGCTCTGCGATTTCCTCGGCCATTCGCAGGAGGGGGAGGGCGGCGGCCCAGCGGTGTTGCTGCTGCGCATATCTCGCCTGACTGAGGAGAGCGAGAACCCGCGTTCGATCGCCGGCCGGCTCGGCCTCCGCGATTCGGGAGAGCCATTGAATGGCGTCGGGGAACTCGCTCACGTACGGGTCGATCCGCGACAACGCGAGGATGAGCGCATTGACGGCATGGGCGCGGTCACGGGGTGTCGCGGCCGCCTCGATGGCCTCGCGGGCGAGGCCCTCTGCGGTGACCGCGTCGCCCTGCTCCTGCCGAAGGTGCGCGAGCTCGGCGAGGGCGCGACTCCGAACCCCGCCCGTCGCTCCGCGCCGGAGAACGAAGGTCAGCTTCTCTTCGGCTTCGGGCCAGCAGCCGCCGATCCGTTCGCGAGCCGCTTCCCGGATGAGCTCTGCGTCAGAGAGTGGGGCACCCTCGGCCGAGGCTCCGCGTCCCAAGGCCAGCGCGAAAAAGGCGACAACGGCGACCATGGCCTGCGCGGATGCCGGGCTCGCGAGCGCTCTCATCGTCCGTCGCCGTGGAGGACGAAGCCCGCCCCGTAGTACGGATGCGCCGTCTCCGGATCAACGGGAACGAGCCATCGCGACGCGAGAACCCGCCGAGCACCGCCCTTCTGAGAGGCCCTGGCGAGCCCGAGGCCCGCGGCGAGGCTCAGAGAGAGAACGAGCGTCGTCGCCGGGAACGGACGGAGCCAAAGGAGTGGGTGCGTAGCCCGGAACGGGCGGAGCTGCAGCACGTGCCGCTTACGCTAGCAGAGAGACAAGAAGCCCCGGCTCGGCCGGGGCTTCGAAGAGGCGCCAGTGAGCCCGAAGGCGGTGCTCAGGCCTTCTTGCGGGGAGCCACGACGTTGAACGTGACGTCCACGTCGTCGGCGATGAGGTCGTCGGCCTTGCCCGCGTAGGCCATGCCGTAGTCCTTGCGGTTGATCTTGAAGCTCGCCGTCGCCGTGACGGAGCCCTTGTCGACCGTAATCGTCGCGGGGAACGAGACGGGCTTCTTCTGGCCGCGGATCTCGAGCGTGCCGGTGACGATGTGGGTCGCCTTGCTGGGGTCGGCGGTGGCCGGCCGGATCTTCGCGGACGTGAACGTGGCCTTGGGGAAGTTCGCGGCGTCGAAGAAGTCGGGGCTCTTGAGGTGGCCCACGAGACGATCGCTGTCGGTGAAGATCGAGTTCACGTCGATCTCGACGGTGACGGCCGAGGCCTCCGAGTTCCCCTCGACGAGGTCGATGGTGCCGCTGAACGTCTTGAAGCCGCCCTCGTGCTTGTTCGTGATCTTGCGGCCGGTCCACGCGACCTTGGAGGCCGCCGCGTCGATGGCGAGCGTTTCCTTGGCGGCGGGGGCGGCGGCCTTGGCTGCAGCCTGGGCGAATGCCGTGGGCGCGCTCACGGCGAGGGCGAGGGCGAGGGCAAAGGTGAGGTTCTTCTTCATGTCTGTCTCCTGATGGTCTTCTTCGAAGCCAAAAGAAATATAGGTGCGAATGGTTGACGTGTCAAGTAATTTCCGTTCACTCCGAGCGGAGCGCTTCGATCGGGCGGCGCCGGAGCGCGCCCAGGCTCGCGAGGAGGCCCGCCGCCACCGCGACGAACACGGTCGAAAGCGCGGCCACGAGAACGGGTCCCGCCGTCCCGGCAGGCGGCAGATCGAAGACCTCGACGGCGATCGCGTGCGATAGGGTGACGGCCGAGACGATCGCGATTCCCGCGGCGACGAGACCGACGAGCGCGTACTCGGCCGCGAAGATTCCCGACACGGAAGCCCGTGAGAGACCGATGGTCTTGAGGAGCGCGACCTCGCGCCCTCGTCGGGACGACGTCGCTCCGACCGCGCCCGCGAGGATGACGACGCCCGCGAGCACCGTGAAGCCGCCGAGGAAGCGGACGGCCCCGCCCAGCCGGCCGAGGAGCGCGGCGATCTTCTCGAGCACCTCGCGCACCGGGACGAGCGTGACGTTGGGAAACGACCGGGCGAGCGCGCTGCGCAAGGCGTCCTCGCGCTCGGGCGGGACCCGGGCCGCGGCGAGACGCGTCTGGGGCGCGTCCTCGAGAACCCCGGGCTCCACGACGAAGAAGAAGTTGATGCCGAACGTCTTCCAGTTCACGGCGCGGATGCTCGTGACCGTGAGATCGAGCGGAACGCCCTGGACGTCGAACGTGAGAACCGACCCGACCTTCGCCCCGAGGTCCTTCGCGAAGTCCCGCTCGAGGCTCAGCTCGGCAACGTCGGGCTTCACGAAGAGGGTTTTGGCCGTCGCGCCGTGCGCGCCGAGGGCTTGACCCGCGACGATCTCGTTGTCGTCGGCGAGCTTGTCCACGTAGGTGAGCCGCTGCTCCCGCGTGAGCGTCCACTGCTTGTTCTCTTTCGCGCCTTCCGCGAGCTTCTCGACGGGCTGACCGTCGAGCGCCTTGAGGCGCGCCATGACGACGGGCACGGAGTCGATCCGCGTGGCTCCGGCCGCCCGCAGCTCCTTCTCGGCGCCCGCCCACTGATCGGGCTGGACGTCGATGAGGAACAGCGTCGGCGCGTCCTTCGGGAGATCGGAGCGGAGCTGGGATGACAGGGAGCGCTCGACGAGAGCGAGCGTGAGCACGACGAGGACGCCGATGCCGAGCGCCACGATCGAGCCGAGCGTGCCCGATCCCGGATGCGCGAGCGCGGCGAGCGGATGCCTCAGGCGGTACGAGAGACGTTCGCGCGGAATGCGCGCGAGGCCGTTCAGGAGAAGCGCCGCGACTCCGGCGAGGAGGAGCGCCACGGCGAGGAGCGCAAGCGTGAACTGCAGCGCGAGGAGCGCGGAGCGGGCCTGCACGAGTGCGGTGCCGAAGACTCCGGCGAAGAGCAGCGTCAGGACGACGGAGATCGAGAGCCGCGAAAGAGGCAGCGGCTCGGTATCGCGGCGGAGGACGCGGGCCGGGGGCACACGCCCGGCCGCGAGGAGCGTGGGGAGCGAGAAAACGGCCGCGAGCGCGAGGCCCAGGAGCACGCCGCGCAGCACGCCCGCGGGCTGCCAGGCCGAGACCCAGCCTGCGGGCACGAGGTCGCCGAGGAAGAGCGGCAGCACGCCGAGCACCGCTGTACCGAACGCCGCGCCCGCGAGGCTGCCCGCGAGCGCGAGGAGCAGCGTCTCGCTGAGGAAGAGCGCCAGCACCTCGCGCGGCCGGAAGCCCAGGCACGCGAGCACGGCGAGGGAGTCCAGCCGGCCCGCGAGCCAGGCCCGCACGGTCTGCGCGATGCCGACGCCGCCCACGAGGAGCGAGAGGAGCGCGACGAGCCCCAGGTACTTGTCGACGCGCGCGATGCCGTCGCGGAGGTTGGCCTGGCTCTCGGCGTACGTCTCGATGCGGTATTCGAGGACGCCGTTCGACGCCGCCTTCAGCGTCGCGACGAGCCGCTCGAGGTCCTCCCGGGTGCCCGCCGGCGGGAGCTTGAACAGCGTCTTCCTCACGACGCGGCTTCCGAACGACTCGAGACTCGTGCGGTCGAGCCCTTCCTTGGTGACGAAGATGCGCGGGCCGAGCGTGAACGTTCCGCCGATGCGGTCGGGCTCGGCGGCGATCGTCGCGGCGATTCGGAACCTCTCGCCGCCGATCGCGAGGTCCTCGCCGACGCGGAGCCCGAGGCGTGAAAGCACCTCGGGGGCCACGACGGCCGTGTCCTTCGTGAGGAGCTCGGTCAGCGGCCTCTCCGGAGCGAGTGTGATGGTGCCGTAGAACGGGTAGCGCCCCTCGAGGGCCTTCAGCTCGACGAGCATCGCCTCGCCGGCGGCTGCCGTGGAGGACCCCGCCGTGATCATCGTGACGAGCTCGAACGTGCGGGCGACCTCGACGTCTTTCGGCAGACCCGCGACGGTGTTCTCGAGAGTCGGGGTGAGCTTTCGCAGGGACGAGATCGCCGCGTCGGCCGCGAGCAGCTGCCGCGCGCGGTCGCGGATGCCGTTCTCGAGACCCCGCGAGAAGCCCGCGACGGCGACGACGGCGCCGACGCCCGTGCCGAGGCAGACGAGAAAGAAGACGAGCCGTGCGCCCTGGCCGCGGAGGTCGCGGACGATCTGCCGGAGAAGAAGGCCGAACGTCATGGCGTCACGCGCTGCGGAGGCCCGGACGGGAAGCACGCAGCTCGTCCCGCTCGACGCGGCCGTCGCGAAGGTGGATCTGCCTTTCGGCCCGGGCCGCGAGCGCCGGATCGTGCGTCACGAGGACGAACGTCGTGCCGTGCCGAGCGCGGAGCTCTTCGAGGAGCGTCATGACCGCGGTGCCGTTCGTGCTGTCGAGGTTTCCGGTCGGCTCGTCGGCGAGGAGGAGCGGCGGCTCGGAGGCGAAAGCCCGCGCGAGCGCGACGCGCTGCTGCTCGCCACCCGAGAGCTGAACGGGATAGTGGTGCCCGCGCGCCCCGAGTCCCACCGCGGCGAGGAGCGCTGTGGCGCGGGCGCCGGGGTCCCGGACGCCCGACAGCTCGATGGGGAGGAGCACGTTCTCTTTCGCGGTGAGGTTGGGCAGCAGCTGGAACGACTGGAACACGAAGCCCAGCTTCCGGCGCCGCACGAGCGCGAGGGCGTCTTCGGAAAGCGAGTGGAGCGGCTCGCCGTCGAGGTACACCTCGCCCGCCGACGGCCGGTCGAGACCCGCCATGATGCCGAGGAGCGTGGACTTTCCGCTGCCCGAGGGACCCAGGATCGCGACGAACTCGCCGGGCTGGATCACGAGATCCACGGCATGGAGGATCGTGAGAGGGCTGTCTCCCGAGGGCAGGGTGCGGGTCACTCCACGCAGGTCGAGAACGGGTCGGGCGGTCGTCATTCGGCGGGGATTGTGGATCGGTTGCGGCATGCCCCTCCGCAAACGGCGTGCTCCCGGGCTTTCTTCCCCGGGCTCGGGCATCGTCGCCCGTCCGTGCGTACAGCGTCCCCGGGGCCCACGCCACGGGCCCGCGGTGGCGGTGCTGGCGCTAGTCGAGAGCGAAGGCGAACCGGAGAGCGTCCCGTAGCTCGGCGGCCGGCGGCAGACCGTGGCCGTGGTTCGGGAGGATCTTGAGGTGCACGGCGGCGCCGGCCTTCTTCAGGATCTCCGCGCCGCGCCGGTTGTTCACCGCTGCCGAGTCCCGCTCGCCGTTCACGAACGCGACGCGGGGGAGCTTTTTTCCGGGCGCGGCGTCGAAGAGACGATCCTCGAAATAGCCTGCGGCCGCGACGATGCCCATCGCGAGCTCGGGGCGCTCGAGGCCCAGAAGGAGGCCCTGGTTCGCTCCGTTCGACCAGCCCGCGAGCACGATGCGCTTCTCGTCGATCGAATATCGGGCGCGGGCCTTCTCGATCGCGCGGGTCACGAGCCAGCCGCCCTGCTCCGAGACGCCCCAGTTGTAGCCGTCGCCCTCCGGCGTCACGCCCTCGGGCACGACGAGGAGCGCTCCGATCTCGCGGGCCATGTCCCTGAAGACGGGAGCGAACGTCTCGGCCGATCCCCCGCTCGGGTGGAGCGCGACGACGACCGGCAGCGGCTTCACTTCACCCTCGGCTCTGGCTTCGGGCGGCGCGAAGAACAGGACCTTGGGCCCTTCCGCATGCTTCTTCTGGAAGGCGGCGAGCGCCACGGCGTTGTTGGCGCGGATTCCCGGCTCGATCTCCGCGAAGCCCGGGAGCTCGCGGAGCGGGTCGAGGTCCTCGTCGCGCCGGAAGAGCGCGAGATACGGAAAGCCGTTCGCGACGGCGGTCTTCAGCGCGCCCAGGGCCTCTTCCTTGCGGCCCAGCCGCGTGAGCACGCAGGCGTGGTCGTAGGCGTAGACGGGATGCCTGGGAGCCTGGGCTCGCTTCTCGGCGAGAAGGCGCTCCAGGGCCGGCCAGTCCTTCCGGGCCATGGCCTCGAGAACGCTGTCGGCCGGGGCGGACGAGGCCGCCCCGAGGACGAGGATCAGGCAGGCGATGAAGCGGATCACGGAGGGAATACGGAAGGTCCGGCACCGGGGTTTTCCGTTCGCTCTAACATCGGCGAGTGATGCGTTCCCTCGCTCTCCTTGTCCTGCTGCTCGCCACGCCGGCTCCGGCTCAGGCTCCGGCGCCGCTCGTCGTCTTCCTGGGCGACAGCCTCACCGCCGGCCTGGGTCTCGCGGAAGCCCAGGCCTATCCCGCGCTCGTGGCGCGGGAGCTCGCCGCCAAGGGCACGCCGATTCGGGTCGTCAACGCGGGGGTTTCGGGAGACACGAGCGCGGGCGGCCTCCGCAGGGCCGACTGGGTCCTGAAGCAGAAGCCGCAGATCCTCGTCCTCGCCCTGGGGGCCAACGACGGCCTCCGCGGCGTCCCCGTCGAGGACACCGAGAAGAACCTGCGCGCCATCGTCGCGAAGGGGAAGGCGGCGGGCGCGCGCGTGCTCTTCTGCGGGATCCTCGTGCCCACGAACTACGGACCCGACTACTCCAAGCGCTTCGCGGAGATGTTCCCGCGCGTGGCCCGTGACACGGGCGTGGCGTTCCTGCCGTTCCTTCTCGAGGGCGTGGCCGGAAAACCCGAGCTCAACCAGCGGGACGGTGTGCACCCGAACGCCAAGGGTCAGGAGATTCTGGCGAAGTCCATGATCCAGGCGCTCCAGCCTCTCCTTTCCGCCCCCTGAGCCGGGGACGCTCCTACAATCGAGCCATCCCGAGACGTTCCCGGAGGAGGTTCGAGATGGCAGCCAGGAAGGCCCAGAAGGAGGCCGCCCCAAGCGGCCCGAAGTACGTCTACTCGTTCGGCGCGGGAGCCGCCGAGGCCGCCGACGGCCTCAAGGAGCTCCTGGGCGGGAAGGGCGCGAACCTGGTGGGCATGTCGAAGCTGGGGCTCCCCGTGCCGCCGGGCTTCACGCTCACCACCGAGGTCTGCACCTACTACTACGCGAACAACCGCAAGTACCCGGCCGGTCTCAAGGAAGAGATGCTCGAGCACCTCGCCCGGGTCGAAAAGGCGCTGGGACGAAAGCTCGGAGATCCCGCCAATCCGCTGACCGTGTCCGTGCGCTCGGGCGCGCGCGCGTCGATGCCGGGGATGATGGACACGATCCTCAACCTCGGCCTCAACGACAAGACGGTCGAGGGGCTCGCCAGGGTCTCGAAGAACCCCCGTTTCGCCTGGGACTGCTACCGGCGCTTCGTCGCGATGTACGGCGACGTCGTGCTCGGGCTGAAGCCCGTGGACAAGCACGAGCGCGACCCCTTCGAGGTGATCCTCGAGAAGAAGAAGCTCGCGTACGGCGTCCATCTCGACACCGAGCTGCCCGTCGAAGCGCTCAAGGAGCTGGTGCGCGATTTCAAGGCCGAGATCCGCTACCGCACGGGGCAGATCTTTCCCGACGATCCCAAGGAGCAGCTCAACGGCGCGATCGGGGCCGTCTTCGGCTCCTGGATGAACGAGCGCGCGATCGTGTACCGCAAGCTGAACGGAATTCCCGAGAGCTGGGGCACGGCCGTCACGGTGCAGTCGATGGTCTTCGGGAACCTCGGAGACGACTGCGGCACGGGCGTGGCGTTCACGCGGGACCCGGCCAACGGCGAGAACATCTTCTACGGCGAGTACCTCATCAACGCGCAGGGCGAGGACGTCGTCGCAGGTATCCGCACGCCCCAGAAGATCTCGACCCTCGCCAAGCGCATGCCCGAGGTCTACAAGCAGCTCCTCGGCATTCGCGGCGCGCTCGAGGACCACTACCGCGACATGCAGGACGTGGAGTTCACGGTCGAGCGCGGCAAGCTCTGGATGCTCCAGACGCGCACGGGGAAGCGCACGGGCTTCGCCGAGGTGCGCATCGCGGTGGAGATGGTCGAGGAGGGCCGCATCACGCCCGAGGAGGCGGTGCTCCGGGTGCACCCCGAGTCGCTCAACCAGCTCCTCCGGCCCATCTTCGACCCCGACGCCAAGTACGCGGCGATGAAGGAGCAGCGCATCCTCACCAAGGGCCTCAACGCGGGGCCGGGTGCGGCGACGGGGCGCGTCGTGTTCACGGCGCACGACGCCTACGAGTGGGCCGAGCGGGGAGAGAAGGTGCTCCTCGTGCGCGAGGAGACGAGCCCCGAGGACATCAAGGGCATGAACGCGGCCGAGGGCATCCTCACCGCGCGGGGCGGCATGACCTCCCATGCGGCGCTGGTGGCCCGGCAGATGGGCAAGGTCTGCATCGTGGGCTGCGAATCGCTCCGCATCGACGCGACCGTGAGGTCCATGGCCGTCAAGGGCGCGGCCGGGGATCTCAAGGTCCTGCGCGAGGGCGACTGGCTCTCGATCGACGGCTCCTCGGGCGAGGTCATCGAGGGGAAGGTCGCGACGAAGCCGTCGGAGGTGCTGCAGGTCCTCCTCGACCGCTCACTGACGGCGGAGAAGAGCGACGTCTTCCGCTACTACGCCACGATGATGGACTGGGCCGACGGCGTGCGGAGGCTGCGCGTGCGGGCCAACGCCGACCAGCCCGAGCAGGCGGCCAATGGCGTGGCGTTCGGGGCCGAGGGCATCGGCCTCTGCCGCACCGAGCACATGTTCTTCGGCGGCGACCGCATCACGGCCGTGCGCGAGATGATCCTGGCCGACAAGACGGAAGACAGAGAGCGCGCGCTCGAGAAGATCCTGCCCATGCAGCGGGAGGACTTCATCGGCCTCTTCCGCGCGATGGGCTCGAGGCCCGTGACGATCCGCACGCTGGACCCCCCGCTCCACGAGTTCCTCCCGCACGGCGAGAAGGAGCGCGAGGCCGTCGCGCGGCAGGCCGGCATCGATCCCCGTCTCGTGGCCCGCAAGGTCGCCGAGCTGGCCGAGATGAACCCCATGCTCGGGCACCGCGGCTGCCGGCTCGGCATCGTTTTCCCCGAGATCACGCGCATGCAGACGCGCGCCATCCTCGAGGCCGCCTGCCGCGTGAAGCGGGAAGGCATCGACGTCCACCCCGAGATCATGATTCCGCTCGTCGGGCACGTGAACGAGCTGCGCGATCAGGAGAAGGTCGTGCGCGAGACGGCCGAGACGGTGTTCGCGCGCGAGGGCTCCCGCGTCGCCTACCTCGTGGGCACCATGATCGAGCTGCCCCGCGCGGCCGTCACGGCCGACGAGATCGCCGAGGTGGCCGAGTTCTTCAGCTTCGGTACGAACGACCTCACCCAGACGACGTTCGGCCTCTCGCGCGACGATGCCGGAAAGTTCCTGCCCACCTACGTGCGCCGCGAGATTTTGCCGTCCGATCCCTTCGAGAAGCTCGACCAGGGCGGCGTCGGCAAGCTCGTGAGGATGGGCGTCGACCTCGGCCGCGGCGCGCGTCCGGGCCTCAAGATCGGCATCTGCGGCGAGCACGGCGGCGAGCCCACCAGCGTGGAGTTCTGTCACCGCATCGGGCTCGACTACGTGTCCTGCTCGCCGTTCCGCATCCCCATCGCGCGGCTCGCCGCGGCGCAGGCCGCTCTGAGGGGCGGGGCGAAGATGAAGATCACGGCGACGACTCCGGCGGAACCGAAGCCCCAGAGCGCGGCGAAGGCTGACGTGGTTCCGGTCGCGAAGAAGAAGGCGCAGACGAAGAGATAGGCTTCCAGGGTCGTGGGCCGCGTCGAGCATCTCCCGCCCGAAGAGGAGCGAGCGTGGCTCCTGGGAGAGCTCGGCTACCTCGTCGGGAGGCAGGGCGTCGACACGTTCGTGTCGGCGCCCCTCGTCCTTCCCACGAAGGAGTTCTTCCCCGAGCCGTTCGCTTTCACCGTGGGGTCGCTCACGCGGCTCGCGGACCGGCTGCTCGTCTACTCGGGCCTGTGGCACCTCTCGGCCGAGGTGAAGCCGTTCCGGGCCTCGGACGATGAAGACGACCGGAGCGCGGCATTCTTCGCGGGGATCCAGGGACGAACGTGCCTCTTCGGCTTCAACGAGACGGTGCAGCCCGCCCCCGACTACGTGGCCGGGGTCCTCGCCCACGAGGTCGCACATGCCTGGCGCGCGGTTCACGGCCTCGCCGTGCCCGACGGCGACACCGAGGAGCTGCTCACCGACCTCACCACCGTGTTTCTGGGCTTCGGCGTCCTCACGACGAACACCACGTGGCGCTACCGCTCGTCGGGAGGGCTCCGCGGGAGCTTCGTCGAGACGCGCTGGCGAACCGACCGCGCGGGCTACCTGCCGCCGCAGGCCATGAGCTTCGCGCTCGGCGCGCAGCTCGTCGTGCGGGGCGCGCGCGAGGAGGGCGGGGGCCAGGCGCGCCTCGTGCTCTCCCATCTCGAGCCGAACCAGTCGGCGTTCTGTCGCGCGGCGATGGACCACCTCGAGCAGGACTCCGGTCTGTGCTCCCGGCTGGGCGCCGGAGACCCGGGAACCTGGCCGCCTTCGCGCGGAATCCCCCGCCTGAAGCAGGGTCCCTCCGCTCCCGATGACGAGGAGCCCCTCGCGGCACCCGAGGAGAACGAAAAATTCAACGAGGGCCGGCCGGTGTTCCGTCTGCGGACGGCCCAGGCCGGAACGATCGCCGGGCCGGGTCTTCTGATCGGCCTCCTGCTCGGCTTCGTGCTGGAGCTCGGCTGGCCCTCGGTCTTTCCTCCCTGGACTGTGGTGGCTACCGCGTTCACCGGATTCGTCACGGGGCTCTTCGCCGGCTGGAACCGCACGTCGGACCTCTGCTCCGACGTGGAATGCCGGGAGGTTCTTCCAGAGGAGGCGCGCGTTTGTCCCCGCTGCGGCGGAGTGCTCTCGGGCGTCATCACCAACCCCGAAAAGCGGCTCGAGCTGGAGGACCGGATCCTCGCGGTCCGCAGGAAGCACCTCCGGAAGGTGGAATGAGCCTGGCGCCGCGGGTGAGCGTCGTGATCGCGACCTACAACCGGAGCAACGTCCTGCGTCACACGCTGACGTCGCTCCTGTCGCAGACCGTGGCGGACTTCGAGGCGATCGTCGTCGGCGACGCGTGCTCGGACGACACGGCCGAGGTCGTGGCCTCGTTCTCGGACCCGCGGCTCGTCTTCCGGAACCTCGCCGCGAACGTGGGGGATCAGTCCGGCCCGAACAACGTTGGAATGGCGGCCGCCCGGGCGCCTGTGATCGCGTTCCTCAACCACGACGATCTGTGGTTTCCCGACCACCTCGAGCGAGGGCTCGCGCTCCTCGACGCGGAAGCGGACGTCGCTCTCGCCGGGTGGGTGAGGGGGCCCGCGCCGGAACGCGTCGTCGCCGCGAGGGGGGCGTATTCACCGCACCAGAACGTGCCCGCGAGCGCGTGGGTGTTTCGCGCCGGCCTCAGGGAGACCGTCGGACCGTGGCGCCACCGCCGGGAGCTCTTCAACATTCCCTCCCAGGACTGGCTCTTCCGCGCGTACCGCAAGGGCTTGCGGCTCCGCCATACGGGCATCCCGACGCTCCTCGTCGTGAACTCGGTGGTGGACGCCGGCTCGTACGCCCTGAGGCTCGAGGAACGGCAGGCCGCGTATCTCGAGGCGATGCGCGATCCCGCCTTCCGCGAGCGTCTCGAGCCTGCGGCCCCGGCGGCGCCCTCTCTCTCGAGCCGGCTCTTCAGACGCCGGGACGCGCGAAGCGCGGCACGCACGGCCTCCTACCTCGTGAGGAGCGCTCCGGAGAGGCTCCTCAGCCGGATCGCCCCACGGTTCGGCATATCGCCGCTCGCCGTCACGAACGTCTTCCGTTTCGGGTTTCGGCGCGGCGAGTTCCTCGAGCGCCTCCGTCACCGGAGGGGCCTCCCGCACGAGGCTCACGGTATGCTCGACGAGTGAGTGCGTCGCGGCACGAAGGTCTGAGTCTCGCGCCGTCCTGGGGAGGGGCTCACCCGGACCCGGAAGACGCGTTTCGGGCTCTCGGAGCGGCCAAGGACGTCCGGCACATCACCGCCGACGCGGTTCGGCTCGAGGAGCGGATCGCCGGAGTGGTGATCCACGAAGCGCGCAACATCCCGAAGCCGAACGGCCTCCTCGTGGAGGTCTGGCGTCGCGAATGGAAGCTGGACGGCCTCCCGCTCGACCAGATCTTCCTCAACCACATCCATCCGGGCGGCGTCTCCGGATGGCACGCGCACGCAAAGACCACCGACCGCATCTTCGTGTGCGCCGGAGTCCTCCAGATCGTCCTCTGGGACGGCCGCCCCGAATCTCCGACCCACGGTCTCGTGAACGAGCTCGTCGCGGGTATGCCGCGGCCCCGGCTCGTCATCGTGCCGCCGGGCGTGTGGCACGGAGTGCGCAACACGTCCAGCGAATCCGCGGTGCTCCTGAACGCCGTCGACGTGCCGTACGACTACGACGACCCCGACCACTGGCGGCTTCCGCCCGATACCGACCGCATCCCGTTTCGGCTCACACGGCTTCCGTAGGCCGCCCGCGGC
>JAEUQS010000250.1 GCA_016789625.1 Acidobacteriota bacterium
CCTCGGTTGCCGCGGTCGCCTTGCGGAGCGCCATGTACCGCAACTTCGTGAGGCCGTCCGGCTTCGGCATCATGCCGAGGTCCCACGGCTCGGTGACCGGCCGGACGTCGACCTCGGCATCGCCCGACCCGGAAGCCAGGCGCGACGCCCAGTCGACGGCTTCGTCCAGGCTCTGGACGCTCAGGATGTCGAACCCGGACGGCAGCTCGTTGTCGCCCTCGAAGGGCCCCGCGATGCTCTCGCACGAGTCTCCCGAGAATTTCAGGCGCATGCCGAGAGAGCTGGCCCGAAGACCTTCCCCGGCGCGCAGCGCGTTTGCCTTCACCATCTCGCCGATGAGCGCGCCGACGCGCGCGATCAGCTCGGCGCTCGGGGTCTCGCCGGCCTCCCAGCGAGCGTTGGTCTTGTGCATCACGATGAATCGCATCGGTCTCAGCCTTTCAGGAACTCGACGACGGCGGGTACGAGAACACCGGGGCTCACATTGTGCGTTTGCCCCTCGAGTGTCCGGTGGCTCGCGCCCGGGATCGCGTCCGCGACGATCCGCGCGGCCTGCTGCAACCGGGGCTGCGTCTTCGAGCCGTGCATGACGAGCGTCGGCACCCGGATTGCGGAAAGGCGCCCGGTAGGCACGCGGAAGCCGGTCATCACCGCCGCGTCGTACGGCAGCGTGTGCGCGACGGCCTTCAGTTTCGGCCACACCCACGGCATGAGCCGCATCAGGACGACCGCGAAGGGCGGAACGCCGACCATGTCCTTCATGAAGTACGTCACGGCGCCGGCCCGGTCGCCGTCCGCGACGAGCTGCCTTAGCCGGGGCTCGTGAGCGGGGCCGTCGTTCGTGCCGTCCACGTCGACGTAGGGTGGCTCGTACGCGACGACTTTGCTCACCTGAAGACCGCTCGCCGCGGCCTCGAGGGCGAGCGCAGCGCCCGAAGAGAGTCCCAGGAGGAACGCGGACCCGCCCGCCTCGCGGATCAGAGCGGCGAGATCCTCCACCTCGCGGGCCTTGTCGTAGGGCTTGCCGTCCCCGCTCTCGCCGCGCCCCCGGCGGTCGTACGCGAACACCGTGAAATGGCGCGCGAAGAGTGGAGCGAGCTTGGGCATCGGGCCGAACGCGCGGCTGCACAGCGCGCCGTCCACGAGGATGAGCGCCGGACCCTGACCCGACCGGTCGTAGGCGATCGGCGTACCGTCTTTCGAGGTCGTCTTCATCGTCAGCTCCCTTTCATCGGCCCGAACGGAAGGGGAGCAGCGCACGCACTCGCGACTCGCGCAGGAAGAGGCCGCCCCACACGAGCACGGCGACGTAGATCGGGAACAGCGTGTGGGTGAGGAGCGGGTTCCCCACCCGCGCGTGCGTGGCGACGGCTCCGCCGAGATAGCCGGTGAGCAGCACGGCGCCCAGCACGGACGTAACCGGAATCGCGTAGGCCACGACGCACAGCGAGAGGATGACACCGAGGGTGAAGATGAGGGTCGTGGGGTATCCCAGCTCGACGGTGCCCGCGATCACGGGCGGTACCTCGAGCAGCTTTCCCACGCTGTCGAAGGTCAGAAAGAGGATGGCGAGGCCGCTCAGGATGCGGCCGGTCACGAGCGTTCCTTTGGACGGTGTCGTCGGGTTGAGGGTCGGCATGTCGGGCTCCTTCGTGGGCCGGGGTCTCCCGGTCCTGCCCGAGCGACGAACCGGGAATCCGTGGATCGACAAATTCCGACCTAGGATCCGCGTCGTGCGCACGGCCGCGGGCCCGCCCGTGATCTCCGTTCGGGAATCCGCCTTCCCGAGGTCCTCGTGCGAGGCGTGGCTCGCCGCCGTGGATCCGGCCGACGAGGCCGCGCGGACCCTGTCGGACCTCCCGGGGCTCGACGCCGAGGAGGTGCTTCGGAGAGTGGCGCGGAGCCCCCTCCTCGAGCCCCTCGAACGGGCGCTAGGGTCGGGGCCGGTATGCAACCTGGACCAGAGCTGGGTGCGCCACGGACGTCCACCGCACAGCTGGCACCAGGACGGCGCGCTGCGCTTCGACTTCCTGGCGCACGAGGGGAGGCCGCTGCCCGAGGATGCCGTGCTCGACATGCGGATCGTCTGGATCGCGCTCACGCCCTGCGGCGAGCGGGCGCCCGGTCTCGAGTGGGTGGAGGCGCCGCTCGACGGGCTCCTCTGGCCCCGGGAGCTGGCCGAGGACGCGGTGTCCGCTCGCTTCCCGGCCGATCGCTTCGTGCGACTGGTCTTCGCGCCCGGAGACGCGCTTCTCTTCGATGGCCTGCTGCTGCACCGCACGCACTCCAACGCGGCCATGACGGAGCCGCGCACGAGCCTCGAGCTCCGGTTCTTCCGGGCAAATCGCATTCCGCCGCGGGTCGCGGCAGACCGCTTTCTCCCGCTAGACCGATCCGCGACGCCGGTGCCCTGAGCGGCCCGGCCGATACCCGACGCCCTTTGCAGGAGCGGTCGTCGAAGAGGTTCCCGCGTCCTCCGCGTGAACGTACGTGCTCTCCTGTGCCGCGCGCCGCCGGGCCTCGAGCGCCTCCCGCGGAGGATGCTCCGGGATGAGGCACTGGGGCCCGCCTCCGATGAGGTTCTGCCGCCCGGCCTCCGTGAGCGCCCGGTGCACGGCGAACCAGTTCTCCGGCTTGAAGAACTGCATGAGCGCGCGCTGGACCTTGCGGTCGTTCAGCTTCCGCACGGTGTCCACGGGCTTCATCGTCTGCGGGTCGAGGCCCGTCCAGTACATGCAGGTCGCGATGTCCATGGGCGCGGGGATGAAGTCCTGCACCTGACGCGGCTTGTACCCGTGGGCCTTGAGGAAGACGGCGAGGTCGATCATCTCGCCCACGCCCGAGCCCGGGTGGCTCGCGATGAAGTAGGGAACGAGGTACTGCTCCTTGCCGGCCTTGTCGCTCGCCGCGTCGAACTTCTTCGCGAACGTCTCGAACGACTTCGACGACGGCTTCTTCATGAGCGAGAGCACGGCATCGCTCCGGTGCTCGGGGGCGACCTTCAGGTGGCCGCCCACGTGGTGCGTCGCCAGCTCCTCGATGTACGCGTCGTCGAGGATCGCGAGATCCATGCGGATGCCGCTCGCGATGTTCACGCGCTTCACGCCCTCGACGGCCCGCGCGGCCCGCATCAGCTCGATCGTGGGGCCGTGGTCCGTTCCGAGGAGCGTGCAGATCGTGGGGTGGATGCAGGAGAGCCGCCGGCACTTCACCTCGACGTCCGGCCGCGTGCAGCGCATCTGGTACATGTTCGCGGTGGGGCCGCCGAGATCGCTGATCGTCCCCTTGAACTGCGGGTCCTGCGCGATCGTCTCGACCTCCGCGAGGATCGACCGCTGGCTCCGGCTCTGGATGACGCGCCCCTCGTGCATCGTGATGCTGCAGAACGTGCAGCCCCCGAAGCAGCCGCGCATGATCTCCACCGAGTCGCGGATCATCTCGAACGCCGGGATCTTCTCCGTGTAGCGCGGATGCGGGCGCCGCACGTAGGGGAGGTCGTAGATGGCGTCCATCTCGCCTTCGGAAAGCGGCAGGCAGGGCGGGTTGAACACGGCCAAGCGGTCGCCCTGCGCCTGCACGAGGCGACGGGCGTTGAACGGGTTCGTCTCCTCGTGGAAGGCCTTCGTCGCCTTCGCGAACGCGAGCTTGTCGGCCGCCACGGCGTCGAAGCCCGGCAGCTCGAGCGTGGGCCAGGGACTCTCCGGGGGCGGCGGGGGAATCTCCTCCTTCATCCCCAGGAGATACGCCACGCCCCGCAGATCGCGGAGGTCCCGTACGGTCTCGCCGGCGCGGAGCCTTTCGGCGATCGCCACGATCGTCTGCTCGCCCTTGCCGAACGCGAGGAGGTCGGCCTTCGACGGCACGAGCATCGAGGGGCGCACCGTCTCGGACCAGTAGTCGAAATGCGCGA
>JAEUQS010000010.1 GCA_016789625.1 Acidobacteriota bacterium
CCTTCGTGAAGAAGTGGCGCTGCAGCGGGTACATCGTGTAGTTGTCGCGGAAGCACGTACCGGTGCACGAGGAGGGCACGGCCTCGGGCTGGAGCGGGAGAGAGGGCCAGCCGGTGGCCGTCGTGCCGATCTGCTCGTCGATCCAGGCGGCCGGGCCGATCGCCTGGATGCGCGCGATCACCGCGTCCGTGGGTCCCCACGTGGCCTGCTCGGCGAGGCGGAAGGCCTCGGCCGCGGAGACGGGCGGCCCGGGAGGCGTCGCGGGGTTCACGGTGATCGCGACGTCGTCCTGCGCGGCGAGAGCCGAGTCCGTGGCCGTGAGGCGGAGGACGTAGCTCCCCGAGGCCGAGAACGAGGCCGACGTCGTCGTGCTGGACGCGTTGCCGAACGTCACGTTGCCGGGCCCGCTCACCTTCGACCAGCTCACCGCGAGGGACGAACCCTGGGGGAGGCCGTCGTCGCTCGCGCTGCCTGCGAGGGACGCAGAGGCCGGGAGCGCGATCGTGGCGTCGGGGCCCGCGTTCACCTGGGGCGGCTGGTTCAGCAGGATCGCCGGGGTGATGAAGTATCCGTTGACGTCGAGGATCACGTCGACGGGCGCGTCGGCCGTCGTGATGCTCGAGTACAGGACGAGGGCCCCCGCGGCCGACAGCCCCGACATCGCGTTGTTGGCCCGCGTCGGGCCGGGGGAGAAGCTGAGCGACGTGGCCGGCGGACGCGCCGGCAGGCCCGCGGGGTAGATCGCGATCGTGCCTCCCGGCGTGGGATTCACGACGGTCACGTTCAGGGACACCGCCGTCGCGCCGGCGGGCACGCTGCAGCGCGAGGTGAGCGTCACCGTGCGAGGGGTCGCGGGAGCCAGCGCCGGCCCTCCGTAGGGCCCGGCGGGATCCCGCGTGTCGAAAGCGCGGCAGGGCGTCACGGTATAGAAACCGGGCGCCTGGGCCGCCGCGGGGGGCGCGGCGACCGAGAACAGGAGAGCGAGGCAGGGAAGCAGCGCGCGGCGTCGCATCGTCGGGACCTCCGTTACGGAACGCTCCGAAACTAGGGCTCCGAAGCGGGCGATGCGAGAGCGAAAGGCACTTCCTCCTCCGAATCGCAAGGTGTCCTCGACCCCGGCCGGGACTTTTCCTCGACTCTCGTCGAGCTTCACCTTCGAAACGCCCTCTCCATGGCAGACTTGCGGCGCATGCCCGCGGTCCTCGTCGCCGACGACTCACCGGCTTTCTGCCAGAAGGCGCGCGAGGTTCTGATGAAGCAGGGCTTCGAGGTGACCACTGCGTCGACGGGGCTCGAGGCCATCGCCGCGGTGCGGAAAGCGACCTACGATCTCGTCACGCTGGACATCGAGATGCCCGAGATGGACGGCATCGAGGCGCTGCGCATCCTCCGCGTGATGATCCCCGACGTACCCGTGATCATGGTCTCGGGCGCCTCCACCGTTCACACGGCGATCTCGGCGCTGCGGCAGGGCGCGTACGACTACATCCTCAAGCCCTTCGACGCCGACGATCTCGCGCTCTCGGTCGCGCGGGCGCTCAAGCAGCGGGCGCTCGTGGAGGAGAACCGCAAGCTCGTCGCCGATCTCAAGAGGTTCAACGAGCACCTCGAGGAGCTCGTGCACGAGAGGACCCAGGCGCTCGAGCGCTCGGAGCGGAAGCTCCTCGACTACGCGCACGAGCTCGAGAAGGCGCATGCCGAGCTCGTCAACGGGCACGAGGAGCTGCGCGAGGCCTACCGCAAGCTGCGCGAGCTGGACGGGCTGAAGGCCAAGTTCATCGCGATCACGTCACACGAGCTGCGCACGCCGCTCACGGCGATCTTCGGCTACGCCTCCCTCGCGGCCGAGGGGAAGCTGCCCGAGGCGCAGCAGACGAAGGCCCTCCAGGCCATCCAGCGCAACGTCGAGCGCCTCGTGGCGACGGTCGGCGAGATCACCGACATCGCCCGGCTGAAGGACAAGAGGCTCTATCTGAGGCGCGAGAGCCTCGACCTGGGAGAGCTCCTCGCCGAGGTGGCTCGCGACTTCGCGCCCCTTTCCGAGGGCCGCCGGCTCTCGGTGAAGACCCGCATCGACGATGCTCTTCCGCGCATCCTGGCCGACCGGGGCCGCATGCTGCAGGTGCTCCAGCACCTCGTGCTCAACGCGATCCGCTTCACGCCGGACGGTGGCGAGGTGGAGCTCACCGTCTCTCAGGTCGCGGGTCCGCCCGAGAATCCCCGGCGGCTGCTCGTCACCGTCTCGGACACCGGCATCGGCATCGACGACGACAAGCTCACGATGATCTTCGAGGAGTTCTACGAGGCCGGCCCGTGGCAGCACCATCACTCCGGCCGCACCGCGTTCGGCTCCTCGGGGCTGGGCCTCGGGCTCTCCGTGGTGAGGGGGCTCGTCGAGGAGCACGCGGGGCGCATCTGGGCCCAGAGCGGCAAGAGCTCCGGCGGAAAGGGCTCGACGTTCTCGATCCTGCTGCCGGCGCTCGAGCCGGAAGGGGCGGCGGCGTGAGCGGGAAGAGCCTCGAAGAGGATCTCCGCGAGGCGCTCGACGCGGTCGCCCGCGCCGCGGAGACCCTTTCGGCCCTCGACATCGAGCGCATCGACGACAGCGCCGAGGCGCTCGCGCTCTCGAGCCGCGACCTCAAGACGGCGATCCTCACGTTCGAAGCCATCTTCCTCGCGCGCGGGGAGAAGGCTCCGGGGCAGACGCCCGCCCCGCCGCTCGATTCGTTCGGCCCTCTCCGCCTCAAGAAGTACCCCGTGACGCTCGTGAGCGAGCTCGAGAGGGAGCTCGAGACGTTCCCTCCGGGCGCGGATCCCAAGCGTCTCTCGCAGTTCAACCTCCTGGGCCTCTATTTCAAGCTCGCCGAGACATTCCGCTTCGTGCAGTGGCTCGGCCGGCGGCTCACGCCCCGCGCGGGGCGCAGGTCGTCCACGGCGGTTCCGAAGCTGGTCGCAAAGACGGACGTGGCCAAGGCAGCCCCTCCGGAGCCGGAGGCCGTCGCCGTCGAGCGGCCCGAGCCCACCCCGCCCCCGGCCGAGATCCTGCCTCCTCCGCCGGTGGCTCCGTCCCCTGCTCCCGCGCGAACCGTGGCGCCGGCCTCTGTGGCTCCTGTGGCTCCGCGGGCGCCCATCGATCTGGCGCCGTTCGAGACGCGTCCGGAGGAGAACGGAGAGCAGGTCTCGGCCGAGGGACTCCTCGTGTTCCACGCGAGCGTCAAGGGCCCGTCGTTCGCCCAGCGAACGGAGAACGAGGACGCGTCGTGCGCGCTTCCCGTGAAGGGGGGACTCACGTTCGCCGTGGCGTCCGCCCTGCCCACGTCGCTCGGGGGCCGTATCGCCGCGACGTTCGTGACCCGCACGTTCTGCCGGCTCGTCGCCACGGCTCTCGAAAGCGGTCTCGAGCCGGAGCGCGCGGTGTCGCAGGCCGTCGTGGGGACCCAGCAGCTCCTCGCGTCGATGCTGCGGGCGATCCTGTTCGCGGGGAACGACTCGCCGGCGCTCAAGACCCTGCGTGGGAGCCTGCCGCTCGAGAACGTGGTGAAGATCCTCCAGAACACGCTGCGGCCCGACGACCGGCTGAGGCACGTGAAGCCCGCGCTTTCGGCCACGTTCGTGGGCGGCATCGTCGTGGAGCACGAGAAGGCGTACGTCGCGCATTTCGTGCGCGTGGGTCCCGGCGCCGCGGAGCACAAGGGCAAGGGGGGCGCCCAGCCGCTCTTCCTGCTGGGACGCGGCGTGGATGCCTGCCTGGGCCCAGGCCCTCTCGGCGAGGCGGGGCTCGCCGGGCTCGAGAAGACGGGCGGGGTCGAGGTTCTGCCGGGCGATCTCGTCGCCATCACGACCTCCGGCCTCGTGAGAGGCCACGAAAAGGGGATCTTCCGGGTTCTGCACGAGGTGGATCCGGAGTTCGAGCGCCGCACGGGGCCTGCGACCCTCGCGCGGGAGCTCCTGGGTAAGGCCGTCGCGCGGTCGGAGGCCGCTGCTCACCAGGGCCGGCGCGTGCTGGACGACTGCATGGCCCTCGCGCTGCTCCGGGTGCGACATGGGACGATCTGACTTTGATCCTGGGGGTTTCTCGATCCCCCCAGGCCCCCCGCCGGGGAAGCGAGATCCTGGGGGTTTCTCGATCCCTCCAGACCCCCCACCGGGGAAGCGAGATCCTGGGGGTTTCTCGATCCCCCCAGGCCCCCCACCGGGGAACCGAGATCCTGGGGGTTTCTCGATCCCCCCAGGCCCCCCACCGGGGAAGCGAGATCCTGGGGGTTTCTCGATCCCTCCAGACCCCCTGCGGGGGAACCTCGCGCACGCGGCCCGGTGGGGTGGGGCCCTGGTTCTCGCGCTCGTCGGCTTCGCGGCGGTCGTGGGGCCGTTCCTCCTCGGGAGGTGGACGGGCCTTCTCGCCTTCCCGATCACCTACAGCTTCTTCTACGTCGTCTCGAACCCGGCCCTCCGGCTCCTCGGCGTCTTCCGGTACCACTCGCCGCTCCTGAAGGTCTCGCTGCGCAGCAGGCGCTACTACGAGGTCCACAGCGGGACGCTTTTCGACTACGTCCTGCTCTTTCGCTGGAAAGACCGGGGCTGCCGCGCGACGCGTCAGATCCTGGGGCTCTTTCTCGAGGGCTTTCTGGACATCGCCAACGCCGTCGAGCGGGGTGAGATCGCGCGGGACACGCACATCGTGGGTACGTCGTACTTCTTCAGCGAGAAGAGCGCGGAGCGGCTGGGATTCCGGCTCGAGAGCGCCGGCCTGAGGCTGAGGCTCGTGCTCCTCGTGTCCTACGCCGAGCTGGCGCTCCTCCACAGCTTCGCGAGGGGGCGCATCTCGTTCCCGAACGTGCTGAAGGTGCGCACCGCCGTCGTGCGCGGAGACGAGCTCCTCGCACGGCGGGACGAAATGCGCCGGATCCTCGGACGGCTTCGCGAGATCGAGGGCGGTCCCGAAGGACAGGCCCAGGCGGCGTAGGCCGCCCCCCTATTTTCCGGCGCGCAGCAGGTCGCGGATCTCGGTGAGCAGCTTCTCCTCGGCGCTGGGCGCCGGGGCCACCGTGGGTGCCGCGGCCTCTTCCTTCTTGAGCGTGTTCATGGCCTTGATCACGAGGAACATCGCGAGCGCGACGATCATGAAATCGAAGCCCGACTGGAGGAACTTGCCGTAGGAGAGGAGCACGGCGGGCTGATCACCGGCCGCGGCCTTGAGCGTGATGGCGAGCTTCGAGAAGTCCACTCCGCCGATGAGGAGACCCAGGGGCGGCGTGATGACGTCGGCGACGATCGAGGAGACGACCTTGCCGAACGCTCCGCCGATGATGACGCCGACGGCCATGTCGACGACGTTGCCCTTGACCGCGAATTCCTTGAATTCCTTCGCGAGGCTCATGTGGTTCTCTCCTTCTTTTCCGTCAGAGCTTCATCACGAACGCGGCGACGAGGGAGGAGTCCGCCTTCTTCAGCGAAGGATCGGGCGGCCGGGTCTTGTAGTCGGTGGTGTAGCCGACCTTGAGCTCGCTGTGCTTCGTGATGGCCGTCGAGACGAAAATTTCGTTGCGATAGTACGCGTCCCCGAAATCGTCCGCTTTCCAGAGGCCCGAAAAGGCCTGTCCGAGACTCGCCGTGGGCGAGATCTTCCACGAGAACGCCTCCGCGGCCCGCACCGAGAAGGCCGAGTTCGACTGAGACGCGCGGTACCCGGCCGTGCCGAAGACTCCCCGCTCCGGGTTCTTCTCGAAGAAGCCGCCGATGCCGGCCTCGGCCGACAGGGCGAACGCGTCCGTCTTGAGGATCTTGTAGCCCACGCCCGCGGTGGGAGAGACCAGATAGCTGATCTCCTTGAACTTGTCCCTCAGCCAGGCGACCTGACC
>JAEUQS010000133.1 GCA_016789625.1 Acidobacteriota bacterium
CGAGCCGCCTTCGCTCGGAGATGTCCTGGAAGCCTCCGCGGGCGCCGGTGATCGTCCCGTCGGGGCTCCTCGTCGCCTCTCCGATGATCCTCACCCACATCGTCCGGCCCGTATCGGTCTGGCCCTGGACCTCGAGGTCGAACGGAGTGCCCTTCTCGACGCAACGGGTGAACGCCTCGCGAACGGTCTGCCGGTACGGGGGAAGGTACATGTCGATGCCGTACTGGAAGCCCGGAGAGTGATCCCGGGGCAGCTCGAGGAGCTCGAGGAGCTCCTCGGACCAGATCACCTTCAGCCCCTCGAGCTCGACGGACCAGGCTCCCATGCGGCCCAGGCGGCTCGCCACCCGGAGGAGCGCCCGGCTCTCCTCGAGGCGCTCCTCCGCGAGCGCCCGCTCGCGCTCGTGCGCGAGCTTGTCCAGAGCGAACGAGACGCTCGGCGTGATCTCGCCGAGTGTCGCCTCGAGCTCTTCCGTGAAGAAACCGGGCGTCGATGCGTACAGTGTGAGTACCGCGACGACCGCCCCACGCTCTTTCAGGGGGAAAGCGGCCGAGGCGGCGAACCCGGCCCGCCTCGCCTCGCTGTGCCAGACCGTCGTCATGGCGGAGGCCATGAAATCGTTGACGACGTACGCTTCGCCCGAAAGGGCGGCGCGCCCGCTCGGTCCGCGGGATCTGGGGTCCGACTCGTCGAGGCTGACGACGAGCGATTCCATGTAGCCGTGATCGTCACCCGCCGAGGCGACGCACGAGAGACGATCCCCCTCGGGCACGCCGACCCACGCGAACTGGAACCGGCCCGTCTCCACGGCGATCCGGCAGACCTCCTCGTACAGCTCCCGCGCGGAGGCGCAGCGGCTCACGGCCCGGTTCGTGAGAGAGAGCATGTTGTACAGATCGTTCCTCACACGGAGCGCCTTCTCGGCCTGTGTGCGTTCGGTGATGTCCCGGGAGATGCCCACGACGCCGATGACCTCGCCCTCGCGGTCCCAGTAGGGAGCCTTCGTCGCGAGGTAGACGCGGGTCGTGCCGGCGGCGGTGAGCTCCTCCTCCGAGGTCTCCGCCAGGCCGGACTCCATCACCCGGCGGTCGTGGTCCATGACGATACGGGCGTCCCGCTCGCCGAACAGGGTGGTGTCGTCCTGCCCGAGCACCCCGTCGGGCGTCTTGCCGACGAACCGGGCGGCCGCGGGGTTGATCAGGAGATACCGGCCGGCCCGGTCCTTCACGAAGATGGCGTCGGAGGCTGCCTCAGCCACGGCCCGCAGCAGATCGCCCGTCCGCAGGAGCTCGGCGTCGATCCGCCGCCGGGCGCTGATGTCGATCCCCATTCCGAGGAGACACGTCTGACCCAGAACCTCGGCGCGAGCGCCCGTGAAGAAGTACGGAATCCGTCGTCCGTTCTTACAGACGAGGTCGGCTTCCACCTCGGCCCGGCCCTCCCGGAACACGGAGGCGATCCCCTCGGCGACGAGCTTCCGATCGTCGCCTTCGAACAGATCCAATGGATGTAGCGTGCCGATTTCCTCTGCCGTGTAGCCGGTGACCGTCTCGAAGAGCCGGTTCCAGCGCAGGAACCGGCCGGCCTCGTCGTACTGGTAGTAGATGCCGGGCAGGCTCCCGAGGATCGCGTCCGACAGATCCCGCTCACGGCGCACGGCCTCCTCGGCCGCTTTGCGCTCGGTGATGTCGCGGGTCACGACACTGAGCCCGGCGTGGCCTCCGAAGTAGTCCTTCACCTCGGAGATCGAGACGATGGCGCAGAACTGGGAGCCGTCCTTTCGGACAATCAGCCCCTCGAATTCGTGATGCCCTTCCTCGAGGGCCCGGCGTCGCGCGGCCTCCGCCTGTCCGCTCTGGACGTCCTCGGGCCGGTACACCACAGTGAACGACTGTCCGAGGATCTCCTCGGCGCGATAGCCGTAGATTCGTTCGGAGGCCGGGTTCCAGCTCGTGATCAGCCCGGCCGGGTCGACCAGATAGATCGCGTAGTCGGCCACGGACTCGACCAGCAGCCGGAACGGATCCGCAGCGGGGTGGGCGTGAGCCGAGATGAACGGAGACGCTGGAGGCTTCGTCATCGATCACGCTTGCGCATCCGAAGCGCGATCGTATCC
>JAEUQS010000159.1 GCA_016789625.1 Acidobacteriota bacterium
AAGTACCGCCGTGGCCAAGCCCGGCGTCTCCCACGCGCTCCCGGAGAGGATGCAGGGTCTGCCGTTCGGCCGGGACGCCTCTGGAAGGCGGATCGCCGAAGTGGGAGGGGCTCTGATCCGGGCAGCGGTGGACGTCCTTCAGGAGGGCCTCGAGGGCGCGGCTCGCGAGGCGGCTCTCGACCGCCTGGTCGCGTCGCTGAACGCGGCCATCCCGGACCGGCGCTATCACGTGACGAAAGACAGCCTTCTTGACGAGGGAAACAGCTACTCCCGAGAGTTCGAGCTCTACGTGAACGAGCTCGGCCGCGCGATCTCGGGGGACCCGCGCTTCTACTTCAAACGCGGAACGCGGAGCGTGCCCGGCTCGATCCTGCATCTCGCACGTCCCTTCTCCCTCCGCCGCGTCTACGACCTGCTGCCGCGGTTCACGGCCAAGGTGGTGCACACCGACATCCGGGTGGTCGAGACGACGCGCTCGACGGCCGTCATCGAGTGGCGAAGCGCCACCCAGCTCGCCGACATTCCGGTCGCTCTTCGGGCGGTGTGGCTCGAAATGTCCTGCCAGGCGTTTCAGGGCGCGTACGCCGTCATCCCGTCGCTCCTCCGTCCGGGGCTCGGGAACGCCCAGATTCACGAGAGCCTCTGCCAGGTCGATGGCGCGGCGTGCTGCCGGTGGGAGCTGTCGTGGCGAAACCCCGAGCCTCGCCTCGGAATGCAGGTCTGGGGCGGGCTCGTCGCCACGCTGCTCTGGCTCACCTACGCGTTTCTCGGGCTTCCCGGTCACCAGATCGTCGCCACCCTCGCCCTCCTGCCCCTCGTCGCGGGCTACACCTCGTTCCGTCTGGCGAGCCTTTCCTACCAGCGGGAGCGCCAGGAAGCGAATCTTCTCGAGCAGCGCGACAAGGCCGACGAGCAGTACGACCACCTCCAATCGGCGTCCCGGAAGCTGCAGCTCGCCAACGTCGACCTCACGAGGTCCGTCTCGGAGCTCACCGCGCTGCGTGAGGTGTCGTCCGTTCTGAGCTCGACGCTCGACCTCGCGGAGCTGCTCGGGCACAGCCTCACCGCCATCACACGCCACCTCGGCTTCGACCGGGCCATGGTGATGCTCGTCGACGAGGAACGCGCGGCTCTCACGGGGGCGCACCTCTGTAGTGGAGGTGGTGGAGGAACCGGGCGTGAGATCGGCAGGTTCGAGGTGCCGCTCGCCGATACGGGCTCGCCTCTGGTCCTCGTGCTCCGGGGGACGGAACCCCGCCTCGTCGAGGACGCGAATCCCGGCGAGCCGCCCTACGCGAGCGCGTACCTGGGGACGCCGCTCGTGGCGAAGGGAAGGGCCGTGGGGATCCTCGTGGTGGACAACGGCCCGAGCGGCCGCGCCATTGCCGGAGAGTCGAAGGACCTTCTGTTCACCGTGGGGAACGAGCTCGCCGTCGCCGTGGAGAACGCCCTTCTCTACCGGCAGATCGAGGCGCATACGCGAACCCTGGAGGAGCGTGTGGCCGCGCGGACGGCCGAGCTGGGGCTGGCCAAGCGCGAAGCGGACGACGCGCGCGCCGTGGCCGAGGAGGCCAGCAAGGCAAAGAGCTCGTTCCTCGCGAACATGAGCCACGAGCTGAGGACACCCTTGAACGCGATCATCGGCTACAGCGAGATGCTCCAGGACGAGGCCGTGGAGCTCGGGTACGACTCGCTCCGCCCCGACCTCGAGAAGATCCGCTCGTCCGGACGACACCTCCTCGGGCTGATCAACGACATCCTCGATCTGTCGAAGATCGAAGCCGGAAAGATGGAGCTCTTCCTCGAGTTGCGCAGCGTCCAGAGTCTGGTCGAGGACGTCGTGCAGACGATCGGGCCGCTCGTTTCGAAGAAGGCGAATCGACTGGACGTCTCCGTGGCTCCCGATCCGGGCACGCTGAACGCGGACCAGACGAAGGTGCGTCAGATCCTCTTCAACCTGCTGAGCAACGCGAGCAAGTTCACCGAGAACGGCGTGGTGAAGCTGGACGTCGAAAGAGACGGGGGCGCCGTGGTCTTCCGCGTGAGAGATAGCGGAATCGGCATGACCCCGGAGCAGATGTCACGGCTCTTCCAGGCGTTCGCCCAGGCCGATGCTTCCACGACCAGCCGGTACGGCGGCACCGGTCTCGGCCTCGCGCTCTCGCGGCGCTTCGCCACGATGATGGGGGGCACCATCGAGGTGGAGAGCGCCCTCGGCGTCGGCTCCACGTTCACGGTGCGGCTTCCCGCCGACGTCGCGCTCGCGCTCGCGCCGCCGGTGCGGCAGCCGAGACCTCCTGGCAAGGGCGGAATCCTCGTGATCGACGACGACGAGCCGGCGCGCGAGATGATGGAACGCCTTCTCACGCGCGAAGGCTTCCGGGTGACGCTGGCCTCCGGAGCCGACGAGGGCCTCGCGCTCGCGCGCCAGGAACGCCCGGATGTCATCACGCTCGACGTGAGGATGCCGGGGCGCGACGGCTGGGCCGCCCTGGCCGCGCTCAAGGCCGATCCCGACCTGAGGAGCATCCCCGTCGTCATGGTGAGCATCGAGGACGAGAAGGCGCTCGGCTATTCGCTCGGCGCCACGGACTACGTGACGAAGCCCGTGGACCGCGAGCACCTGGCTTCCGTCCTGCGCAGGCATCATCGGGCCGAGACGGGGCCCGTACTCGTGGTGGAGGACGACGCTGCCGCACGCCAATCCATGAGGCGCGTTCTCGAGCTGGAAGGGTGTCGCGTGGTCGAAGCGTTCAACGGCCGCGAGGGGCTCGAGATGCTGGAGGCGGAAAGGCCCTCTCTCGTGCTTCTCGATCTGATGATGCCGGAGATGGACGGCTTCGAGTTCTCCGACGCCGTGCGACGTCACCCGCGGTGGTGCTCGATACCGATCGTGATCGTCACCGCGCGGGATCTCTCGGCAGGCGACCTCGTCCGTCTCGACGGCAGCTTCCGGATGCTGATCCGGAAGGGCGCCACCTCACCGGACCAGCTGGTCAGGGACCTCCGGGACCTGATTCCCGCTTCAGCGACTGCGTAGGATCTTGAAGTCTGCGAAGGACCCTTCCTTGCTGTCCACCCAGAGCCCCACGCGCCCGCCGGCCTTCCCGCCCTTCCCGCTGGAGAGGCGATCGACGGAGAGACACGGACGCGTTGCGCCATCGACGAAGACGTTGACGCGGGACGCCGTCACCTCGATCCGCGCGTGGAACCACCCGAGCGGATCCGGAACGGGAGCGACCGCCGACTCGTAGGCGCCGGGCTTTTCGGCGCGCAGCTTCTCCCAGGTGTGCTCGGGCCAGGCGACGTACTGGACCGCATGGGCGCGGCGCACGGGATCGTCCGACTTGAAGTTGAAGGGCCGGAAGTAGACCGCCTCGTGTGTCTTTCCGTCCTCCGTCGCGTTGAAGGCCACGCCGACGAAGCTCGCTTTCCCCTCCGGATCACCGCGCAGATCGATCTCGAACGTTCCCTCGGCGAGCTCGAGGCCCTCGACGAGGGCCATCGCGACGTTGCTTCCCTTTTGGTTCCCGCCAGTCGGCGACAGGTGGACGACCGGCTTTCCTTTCTCTTCCGTCACGCGGACGGCTCCGTTGATCACGCGCCAGGTCTTACCGTCGGTGACCTTGCCGAGGTCGGGCGCGGTCGGAGCGGGCGGGTTCGGGGCAAGCATCGTCGCGGTCGTGAGAAACAAAAGAGCCAGCATGGCTGGGGTTACGTGGGGAGACCCCCGGCGGTTTCCGAAAAAGAAGAACCCGGCGTTGCCGCCGGGTCGTCGTAACCGCTTGATTTAGCGGAATTTAGGATTGGTTGCGGGGGCAGGATTTGAACCTGCGACCTTTGGGTTATGAGCCCAACGAGCTACCAGACTGCTCCACCCCGCGTCAGGGAGGCGGAAGATACGCCGGACTGCCGTTCACGTCAACCGGAATCTCCGTCGGCTTCCTGGGCGCGGAACGGGGACCCGGCCGGAGTCCGGGCCCCCTGAGGGTTCGCGGGCGGACGCCTCCGGACCCCGGGCCCGGGATCCGTCCGGTGCGAGCGCGTCGCCGCAGGGCGCGGGCAAGGCAGGTCGGGGAGGCAGCCCGTCTCCTGCCCGCCCGGCGCATGGCCGCAGTCTTCCTTCGATTCCGGGTGATCCCGTGGGGAAGGTGCATGGCCGGTCTCCTGGCGACGTTCATCGCACGAGCGGTGCCAGAGGTCTCCCCGTATCCTTCCGGCCGGAGGAACCTCATGGGTCTCTTTTCGTCCACCACGCTCAAGCCGGGCGACGCCGCGCCCGCGTTCACCCTCGCCGACCAGGCTGGCACCAAGGTCTCCCTCGCGAAGCTCAAGGGGAAGCGCGTCGTCCTCTACTTCTATCCGAAGGCCGATACGCCCGGTTGTACCAAGGAAGCCTGCTCGTTCCGCGACCGCGGCCCCAAGTACCCGGCCGACGTCGTCGTGCTCGGCGTCTCGAAGGACTCCGTGGGCTCTCAGAAGGCGTTCTCCGAAAAGTTCTCCCTCACGTTCCCGCTCCTGGCCGACGCCGACGGAGCCGTGATCAAGGCCTACGGCGTGGATCTCGCGTTCGGCATCGCCAAGCGCAAGACGTTCCTCATCGACTCGAAGGGCAAGATCGCCAAGGTCTACGAGTCGGTCGACCCGAACACCCACGCCGACGACGTGCTCGAGGACCTCGCCCAGGTTTCCTAGGCGCTCTCGAAAGCACTAGGAACGTCGCGAGGTCAAGCCACAACTGGGAGCGCGTGCCAGGCGGCGTTGCGGTGCTCGAACCGGAGCGTCGTGCGGAGGCGCTCGCGATCGATCATCCGCGAGATCAACTCGTGCAGCGCCTCGATCGCGGGGATCGCGATCTCATGCTCGCCGCACGAGACGCACCGCGATACCTCGAGATTCACCAGTGTCACTGTGCTGAAACCACTTTCGCTGTACACGTGGTTCTCCGGCCTCGTCGTCATCTCCGCGCCGCAAGAGAGACACTTCACAGACTCCTCCAGGGATCATCGCGAGGCGAGCCTCGCCGCGGTCAGATCGGTCGGATGGGCTTGGGCAATAGGGCTGCGAGCTTCGCCACGATTTCGGACAACGTCGAGGCGGGCACCATGCAGATGAACGACGCCTGCCTCACCCTCCAGTCCGCGCTCTTCACGTGGTCGGAAAGGGCGACCCCGGACACAGGTAGACCTTCGGGCAGCGCGACCTCGAAGGGATAGCCCTTCGCGTGGCTGGTGATGGGGCATGCGAGCACCAGCCCGATCTTCCGGTTGTATGCGGCCGGAGTCAGAACGATGGCGGGGCGTCGGCCGGCTTGTTCATGACCGGCCTGAGGGTCGAAGTTGAGCCAGACGGCGTGGCCCTGTTCGGGCACGTAAGCCACGGGTTACCAGACCTCCTTGCCTACGGGCGGTCCCCAATCGCTCTCGGAATGAAGGTTCGACGGCCGAACGCCTGCAAGGAGCTCATCGAGTGTGTAGACGGGAACGATGGGGGGCACCGCGACGAGACGTCCCTTCTCGACCGTGAGCTCCACCTCTCCGTCTTCCTGCATGCCCAGCTCGAGCGCGAACGCCTTGGGAATCCTCAATGCCAGGCTATTGCCCCACTTCTGCACTCGCGTTCGCATGTCGACCTCCGTGTCGTCATTGAGTATACGACCGGAATGGGCAAGGTGGTCAACCGTTCTGTCTCAGCGCTTCCCCGCGCTCGCTGCCGCGAGTCGGCGCTCGACCTCGGCCGCGAAGCCCAGCGTGAGACGCAGCTCCATGGGATCCCGCTCGGACTCGCCGGGCGCCACCATGATGAAGCGGCTGCCGTCGGGTGCCACGTCCCACGCGCCGTCGACCAGCGGCTGACGGAACAGCAGCACGGGCGGATCCACCTCGAAGGGCGGACCCTCGCGCAGGGTGGCCGCGAACACCGCGTCGTCGAACCGGTAGAAGAGCTCCCGGCCGTCCCGCGAGAACACCGGGAACGCGCCGCCGGATGCCGACACGGCCACGCGGCCGCCGGGCCCCGGGAAATCCCGCACGTACACCTCGTCGCGGCCCGACTCGTTGGAGACGTAGGCGATGCGCCGCCCGTCGGGCGAGATCGTGCCGTCGTGCTCGCGCGCGGGGCCCGACACCACCTTGCTCATCGTGCCGCCCTCGAGCGACGAGACGTCGACCACGGTGTCCACCGAGAACTCGTTCACGAGGAGCTTCGTGCCGTCGGGCGAGAAGCCCGTGGGGCGATGGTCGTGGCCGGGCGCGGTGTGGAGCCTCGCGGGCGGGCCGCTGCCGTCGACCGGCACCTCCCAGAGCTGCGCCGGCTCGCCCGGTCCGTACGCCGCGAACGCGAGGCGCTTGCCGTCCGGTGCCCAGATGGGCCTCACGCTGTGGCCGCGCCCGAACGTCAGCCGCGCGAGCGAGCCGCGCGCGGGCTCGAGGAGCCACAGGTCGTACGTCGTCTCGAGCGCGGTCACCGCGACGCGCGTGCCGTCGGGCGAGAGCCGCGGGTAGCTCCAGCTCCGCCGCTCCTGCGAGGCCGGCGTCTGCGCGCCCCGGCGGTCGACCCACACGAGCTGCCGCGCGCGCGGACCCTCGGGCGGCGCGAGGAGCAGCGTGCCCGAGGATGACAGCGCTCCGTAGAGCGCGCCCGAGGTGCCCGTGCGCACGTTGCCGGCCACCACGATGGCGGCACCCAGAGGCTTCCGCGTGGACGGGTCCAGCCGCGTCGCGAAGAGCTCGCCGCCCCTGGCGTACACGAGCGTGTCGCTCGAGACGGGCGTCGCCCACGAGGCCGTGATGCCCGTGGGCGTCGACACGCCCGACGCGAGGTCCAGCACGTGGAGCGTCGCCTCGTCGAACGACGTCATCCCGGCCGTGCCCGCCACGTAGACGACGCTCCGCCCGTCGGGGAAGGCCTGCGGATGCCGATGCGTGCGCTGTTCGGCCTCGAGCTTCGTGATGGTCTTCGCGGCCGAGGGACCTGAACCGAGCGCGGAGACCCGCGAGAGCGGCGTGCCGATGTCGGCCGCGAAAACGATGGTGTCGTCGGGCAGCCAGGCCGCGCCGCCCGCGACGCGCATCTCGGCGATCGGCACCGCCGGGCCGCCCGCGACGGGCGCCTTGCGCAGCTCCCGGTCGCACGTGAACGCGACGAAGCGCCCGTCGGGAGAGAAGAACGGACCGTCGGCGCTCGCGCTGCCGGGCACCAGCACCGCCTCGCGGCTCGAGAGGCTCTGGAGAAAGACGTGCCGCGCACCGTCCTGCCGGCCGATGTACGCGAGCGTGCGGCCGTCGGGTGAGAGCGCGAAGGGGTTCGCGAAGCTCGGAAGGAGCGGCCGCTCGCGGGGGAGGACGAGCGACACCTCGGTGAGCGGCTGCGGCCCCGTGCGCCGCGACGCCACCACCGTCGCGACGGCCGCGCCCAGGAGCACCGCCAGCGCGAGGGGCAGCGCCCGGCGGAGAAACGCGCTGCGCGAGAGGGCGCTCCCGAGGAACGTCGCGGGGGCGCCCGAGCCCAGCATCGAGAGCAGCCAGCGCAGCTCGTCGGCCAGGTCCTTCACGCTCTGCCAGCGGTCGCCGGGGCTCTTCGCGAGGCAGCGCGCCACGGCGCGATCGAGGAGCGGCGGCAGGCCCTCGCGCTGCGCCGAGACCGGCGGCGGCTCCACGTGCAGCACCGCGCCGATGAGGCTCGCCATGCTGGCGCCGGGGAACGGCTTCTTGCCCGAGACCATCTCGTAGAGCACGCAGCCGAACGCGAACACGTCCGACCGCGGGTCCGCGTCGAGCCCCTCGAGCTGCTCCGGCGCCATGTACTCCAGCGTGCCCACGATGAGCCCGGACGCCGTGAGGGAGCGCGTGTCGCGCGAGGCGTTCGCGATGCGGGCGGGGTCCTGCGCGATCTTGGCGAGCCCGAAATCCAGGATGCGCGCGCCCTGCGGCGTGAGCATCACGTTGCCGGGCTTGAGGTCCCGGTGCGTCACGCCCTGCGCGTGCGCGGCGGCCAGGCCGTCGGCGATCTGGATACCCAGCGTGAGCGCTTCCTTCAGAGGCATCGCTCCCCGCGCGAGCCGCGCGTCGAGCGTCTCGCCCTCGAGGTGCTCCATCACGAAGTAGACGAGCCCGTCTTCCTCGCCCACGTCGAAGAGCGTGCCGATGTTGGGGTGCGCGAGCTTCGAGGCCACCTGGGCCTCGCGGAGGAAGCGCTTCCTCAGGCCCTCGTCGCCGGCCTTCTCGGCCTTCAGCGTCTTGAGCGCCACCGTGCGCGAGAGGCGTGTGTCGAGCGCGCGGTAAACCTCGCCCATGCCGCCCGCGCCGAGAAGCTCCTGGATCTCGTAGGGTCCGAGGCGGCGACCCTTCTCGAGCTGCACGCGACTACTTCGGCGAAGAAGGCGCCGGGGTCGCCGCAGCCCGCTTCACGCGGGTCTCCCAGCCCTGGGGGAGAACGAGCACCACGTCGTCGGGCTTCACGAGCTGCAGCTCCTCGCGGGCCAGCTTCTCCACGGCCTTCGGGTCGCTCTTGAGCGCCGCCACCTGCTTCTCGAGAGCCGCGTTCTCGTCGGCCAGGTGCGTCACCTCGCGCTGCAGGGAGGCGAGTCGCGTGCGCTGCCTTCGCACGTCCAGGAAGCCGTGGTCGCCCACGAGGAAGAACGCGAAGAGGAGCGCCGAGAAGAGGATCGAGATGATCACCCACGAGAGAGCCGAGAGAGGCTTCCGGTCCACGTGCGCCGCCGGAGTCGAGCCGCGGAACGCGGACTCCTCCGGATAGCGCCGGGCGGGCTCCCTCTCCTTGCTCGGCCGCCGCCGGGGCGGGCCTTCGACGCGGGTAAATCTCAATTCGGGCCGATCAGACCTTCTTCGCGCGGAGGCCGGGGTACACGGCCGTGGCGCCGAGATCCTCCTCGATGCGGAGGAGGCGGTTGTACTTCGCGATGCGCTCGGAGCGCGAGAGGGAGCCCGTCTTGATGAAGCCCGAGTTCGTCGCCACCGCGAGGTCGGCGATCGTGGTGTCCTCCGTCTCGCCGGAGCGGTGCGAGAGCACGGTGATGTAGCCCGCCGTCTGCGCGATGCGCACGGCCTCGAGCGTCTCGGTGAGCGTGCCGATCTGGTTCACCTTCACGAGGAGCCCGTTCGCGATGCCGTTCGCGATCCCCTCGCGGAGGATTCGCGGGTTCGTCACGAAGAGGTCGTCGCCGATGAGGTGCACCTTCCTGCCGAGCCGTTCCGTCTGGAGCTTCCAGCCGGCGGCGTCGCCCTCGGCGCAGCCGTCCTCGATGGAGATGAGCGGGTAGGCCGCGAGGAGCTCCTCGTAGAACGCGACGATGTCCTCGGCGCTCTGCTTCTTCCCGTCGAGCGAGTAGACGCCGTCCTCGTAGAACTCCGAGGCCGCGACGTCGAGCGCCAGGAACACGTCCTTCCCGGCCGTGTAGCCGGCGGCGCCGATCGCCTCGACGAGAACGTCGAGCGCCGCG
>JAEUQS010000161.1 GCA_016789625.1 Acidobacteriota bacterium
ACGGCCGTGCTTTCGGCAAACCTCCTCAACGAGGCGCGCGTGGCCTACCTCGACGGCGACCCCGTCACGCTGTGGGAGGCGGGAACGCTGTCCACGACCTACACGCGCGCGGGAACCGTCCCGTTCACCATCGGGCAGTCCCGCTCGTCCGACATCTTCAGCCGTCAGTTCCAGGTTTCCGACACCGCGACCTGGTCGGCTGGGAAGCACGCGGTGCGGGCCGGCGTGAGCGTCGTTCGCCACATCTCGGGCGGCACGGGCAGCGAGCCCGGCACGCCGATCCTCGGCACGTTCACGTTCAAGACGACCACCACGGCTCCGTTCGACCAGCTCACCCTCAACGATGTGCAGAGCTACACCCAGCCCATCGACTTCGGGATCGACAGCTACGACCTGAAGCAGTGGCTCCTCACCGGCTTCGTGCAGGACAGCATCCGCCTGCTCCCCGACCTCACGGTCGACATCGGGGTCCGCTACGACCGGCAGACCCTCACGGAAGCGAAGACCAACTTCTCGCCCCGGCTGGGCTTCGGCTGGCATCCGGGCGGCGACCAGCGGCTCTCGGTGCGCGGCGGCTACGGCATGTACTACACCCAGATCCGGTCCAACGCGGTCGCTGGCTACCTCGTCGGCGGTCTCGACGGGCTCACGACGTACACCGCGGTTCCCGGCCAGCTCGGCTTCCCCACGTGCCTCACCGGCGCGTGCCTCCCGCTGTCTTTCGATCCGAGGAAGCTGCCGGCCTCGCAGCTTCCGGCCCGCGACGTCACCATCCAGGCCGGCCAGAGGGACTTCTACCGGGCCCAGTTCGCGCGCTACGGGCTCAACTTCGACCTCCTTCCCAACTATCCCGACAAGCTCGTGAACCCCCGCAGCCAGGTGATCTCGATCGGCGCCGAGCGGGAGCTCACGAAGGGGCTCTTCCTCGGAGCCGACTACGTGCACCAGCACCTCGACGACATCGATCGCACCGTGGACCTCAACGCCCCGGCCGCGTTCGATCGCACGGCTCCCGGACAGACCCGCACGGTGGCCGCGGCCAACGCCACGCGGCCGATCCTGCCGGTCAACGGCGGGGTGCGCCAGGTGAACGTGCTCATGAACCTCGGCGAGGCCGACTACGACGGCCTCCAGACCCAGCTCCGCTACAACGGCGCGAGGCTCCAGGCCAGCCTCAGCTACACGCTCTCCAAGGCCACCAACACCAGCGAGCCCGACGGCAACGGCATCGGGCCGAACGACCCCAACGTCACCCGGCTGGGTGAGGTCGAGCGGGGACCCAGCGTCGTCGACCAGCGGCACCGGGCCGTCATCGCGCTCAGCTACCGCCTGCCCTACGAGATCACGGTGGGCACGCTCACCCAGCTCGCGTCGGCGCGGCCGTTCAACGCCACCACGGGAGTCGACAACAACGGCGACGGCGCCAACAACGACCGCCCCGTCGTGGACGGCCAGGTGATCTCGAAGTCGGCCTTCCGGGGCAGCGCCACCGCCGACCTCTCGGCCTTCATCGAGGGCCGCGTGCCGCTGGGCGGACTCGGCGTCATCCTCCGCGTGGAGGGCTTCAACCTCACGAACCACGGGAACTACCTCGGGCGCGCGCAAGCGGTGTACGGCAATTCGGCCACCCCGAACGCCTCGTTCGGTCAGCTGGCCGCCGCCGGTACGGCTTCCTCCGCGATCCCGGCGTTCGCCAACGTCGATCCGCCGCGCATGTTCCAGATCTCGGCCCGCCTCGCGTTCTGACGGATTTCCGAAGGGGCCGCTCCCGCGGCCCCTTTTCCGCTGCCTGCTATCGTCCGCGCCCCATGATTTCCGTTTCCGACCTCGGCAAGTCCTTCGGCGCGCAGACCTTGTTCAGCGGCGTCTCCCTGCAGTTCAACCCCGGCAACCGCTACGGCCTCGTGGGAGCCAACGGCTCCGGCAAGTCCACGCTCCTCAGGATCCTCTCGGGGGAGGAGGCCGCGTCCGACGGCATCGTCTCGATTCCGAAGAAGGTGAAGCTCGGAATCCTGAGGCAGGACCACTTCCGCTACGAGGAGATGCCCATCGTCGAGGTCGCGATGATGGGGAACCTGGAGCTCTGGGAGGCGATGGCCGAGAAGGAGCGCCTCCTCCACGCCGACTCGGAGTTCGACACCGACCGCTACGCCCACCTGGAAGACATCATCCTGAGGCACCAGGGCTACTCGCTCGAGGCCCGGGCGGCCGAGATCCTCGAAGGGCTCGGCATTCCCACCGCCGTCCACCGGGACAAGCTCTCGACGCTCTCCGGCGGTTTCAAGCTGCGGGTGCTGCTGGGCCAGGTGCTCGCCGCGAGCCCCGACGCGCTGCTCCTCGACGAGCCCACGAACCACCTCGACATCGTGTCGATCCGCTGGCTCGAGAAGTTCCTCGACGCGTACGAGGGCCTCGCGATCGTCATCTCGCACGACCACCGGTTCCTCGACAACGTGTGCACGCACATCGCCGACGTCGACTACGAAACCGTCCTCCTCTACACCGGCAACTACTCGGCCTTCGTGGCCCAGAAGGCGGCCGAGCGGGAGCGCAAGGAATCGGAGATCGAGAAGCGCGAGAAGCAGATCGCCGGGCACCAGGCCTTCGTGGAC
>JAEUQS010000233.1 GCA_016789625.1 Acidobacteriota bacterium
GGGACGAGGTGCGCGAGGCGGCCCGAGTGCTCGTGCCCGCGGTGGAAGAGCGCGAGCCCGCCCCGGCGAGCGCCTTCGGCTTTCCAGTATCGATAGAACAGCTCGGTGCCGTCCTCGGTCTCGAACGTCCGTTCCTCGGGGACTCGTTGTGACACGCCATCACCTCGCTTCGGGAGCTTCCTGGAGGGCCCTGCGCACGCGGTTGACCGTCGTCAGCACGAGGAGGACACAGAGAATGGGGAAGAGGAACCGCAGCGGCGGCGCGGGCACGAACCCGAGCGCGAGCGCCAGGGCCAGCGCCCCGAGGACGAACGCGCGGTCGCTCTTTCCGAACGGCCCGTCGTAGCGCCGCGAGGCGCCGATCGACTGCGCGACGACCCCGGCCATCTCGGTGAGCGCCGCGAGCAGGATGAACACGGTCACCGGGATCCACCCCACGTGCGGGAGGAACGCGAACGGCAGCGCGAGCGCGGCGTCGGAGACGACGTCGGTCAGCTCGTTGAGAAACGCGCCGAGCCGCGACTTCTGGCCGAACTCCTTCGCCAGCATGCCGTCGATGGCGTTGAGCGCCATGCGCACGAAGAGAAACGGCGGCAGGAGGTAGAAGAGGTCCTGCCGGAAGCACAGCGCGATGCCGAGGCCCACGGAGAGTACGCACGTGAACGCCGTCACGGCGTTGGCCGTGATGCCGGCCTTCGCGAACGCGCGCACGAGCGGCCGGAGCAGCGCCTGGAACCGGGGCTTCAGGTCGTAGATCGTCACGGCCGGGACTCTACGGCGTATAGAAGTAGCGCACGAGGTGAAAAAAGACCGGGGCCGCGAAGCAGATCGAGTCGATGCGGTCGAGGATGCCGCCGTGCCCCGCGATGAGGTTGCCGTAGTCCTTCACGCCGCGGTCCCGCTTGATCGCGCTCATCACGAGCCCGCCCGCGAAGCCCATGAGCGCGATCGCGAGAGCGAGGAGCGCGGCGATGGGCTTCGGGAACGGCGTGAACGGCGAGAGCAGCGCGCCGAGGAGCGTCACGGTGGCGACGCCGCCCACGAACCCCTCGACGGTCTTGTTGGGCGAGAGGACGGGCGCGATCTTGTGCTTTCCGAACAGCTTGCCGAAGACGTACTGGAAGACGTCGGAGAGCTGCGCGATCGCGATGAGGAAGAACAGGAGCTTCGGGGTCTGGCCCTCGTAGCCCGGGATCTCGAGCAGGAGGAGCGCCGGCGCGTGGCTCACGCAGAAGACCGACACCATGAGGCCCCACTGCACTTTCGCGGCCCTCTCGAGGAAACGCTCGGGCTCGCCCGCGATCGCGAGCCGGGTGGGGATCGCGAGGAACGCCCACACCGGGATGAACACCGAGAAGAGCCCGTACCAGCGCGACCACACGAGAAAGTACTGGAGCGGCGTGATGACGAAGAAGACCCAGAGGAGCGCGCCGTGGTCGGACGGGCGCGTCGGCGTGAGCGTCATGAACTCCCGGAGCGCGAGAAACGAGATGAGAAGGAAGAGCACGTTGGTGCCCGTCCAGCCCGCGGCCACGGCTCCGAAGAACACGGCCACCATCGCCCACCACGCGGCGATGCGCTGGTTCATGTTCTGGACCGTTTTCTTCCCCGCCTCGCTCTTCACCGTGCGCGAGAGGACGAAGCCGATGAGCGAGGCGACGAGCAGGAGCGCGAGCACGCCCTGAGCGAGGAGCAGCTCCTCGGCGCCGATGCGGAACTCGAGATCGAGCGGGTTCATTCGGCCAGCGCCTCGAGGGCCGCGCGCGCCCTCGCGAGGAAGGCGTCCTTGGTTTCCCCCTCGGCGAGGAGGAGGGACGCTCCGAACGTCACCGAGCCGAGGAGCGGAATCGGCAGGAACTCACCTTTGGGCAGCATGCGGCTGAGATTCTCCAGCCTCACGGGCACGAGGGGAACCGTGGGACGCATCCGAGCGAGATGAAAGAGGCCGCTCTTGAACGCGCCGAGCGCCATTCCCGAGCCGCGCGTTCCTTCGGGGAAGAAGATGATCGACTCCCCGGCGTCCAGCGCCGCGACCATGGCGTTCAGGTCGGCGTGGGAGCCCCGGAGCAGCGCCCGCGACGGAGAGACCTCGGTCGGCGGTTTTTTCGGAGCGGATGCGCGTTCGACCAGCAGCGCGTTGAAGACGTCCACGGCGAGGAGCCTCTTGAGTCCCGGCTTGTCCCAGTAGTCGCGGGCCGCGACGGGCCGCGTGCGCTCCCGCCGATCCCGGGGAAGAAGCGCCCAGATCGTCGCGAAGTCCAGGTGGCTCGAGTGGTTCGCGAAGTAGACGCAGGCGGATTCGGGAGGCAGCGCCAGCCAGCGCTCCTGCGCGCCCGTGATCAGGCGCGTCACGAACGCGAGCGGAGCGGAGAGCCTCGAGACCTTGGCCTTGGCGATCGTTCACTCCCGTCGGGCCCGAAAAAATCAGTGATCGCCCC
>JAEUQS010000258.1 GCA_016789625.1 Acidobacteriota bacterium
TCGCAGGGTGTGCCGTTCATGGAGAAGGACCGCTACAAGTGGCACGGCGCGGCCCTCTCGAACGAGAAGTGCAAGGAGGCGCTCGGGATCCTGGGCCTGCCCGACGACCTCGATCACTGGATCGCCGAACGGAAGAAGCCCGCCCCCGACTGGCACGCCGTGCTCCCGCACCGGCCCGAGGAGTCCGTCGTGCTGCCGAGCGGAGGCACGCCCCGGACGTACAACCCCGACACGTCGACCGACAACCGGAGCGCGTTCGGCAACGCGCTCTCCGATCTGGGTGGCGTGGCCCACGAGGCGGGCATTCCCATCGCGGTCCTGGACTGTGACCTCCTGAAGTCCACGAAGACCGACATCTTCGCGGCCAAGTACCCGGCCGACTTCCACCAGGTCGGCATCGCCGAGCACCACACGGCCGTCATGAACGGCGCGCTGTCGGTCGCGGGCGTGCTGTCGTTCTGGGGCGAGTTCGGAATGTTCGGCGTCGCCGAGGCCTACAACATGCAGCGCCTCAACGACGTGAACGCCGCGAACGCGAAGCTCTGCGTGACGCACTCCGGCATCGACGTCGGCGAGGACGGCAAGACCCATCACGCGATCGACTACTTCGGCCTCCTCCATTCCACGCTCGGCTGGAAGGTCTTCACGCCGGCCGATCCGAACCAGACCGACCGCGTGCTCCGCCACATGGCGACGACGCGCGGCAACCACGCGCTCGTGATGGGCCGCTCCAAGATCCCCGTGCTCACCCGGGAAGACGGCTCGCCGCTCTTCGCCGGGGATTACGTGTTCGATCCCACGAAGGCCGATCGCGTGAGGGCCGGCGAGGGCCTCGTCCTCTGTGCGGCCGGCAACCTGCTCCCGCACGCGCTCGATGCCTGGAACCTTCTTTCGAAGGAGGGAGTGACGGTGGAGCTCGTCTCCGTCGCCTGCCCGCGCGACCTCTCGGACGAGGAGCTCGCGCACATCGCCCGGCTCGGCAGCGTGGTCACCGTCGAGGACCACACGCCCGACACCGGCCTCGGCACGCGGCTCCAGGCGCGGTTCAACGACCTCCGTCTCCAGGCCCACGTGCGCAAGCTGGGGGTCACGAAGTACTCGTCGTCCGGCCCGGCCAAGGACCTCTACCGCCTCATGGGCCTCGACGGCGCGGCCATCGCGGCCGCGGTGAAGGAACAGCTCGGCTCTCGTTAATCCCTTCGGGGTCCGTACCACGTAGATTCCCGGAATACATCGCGTTTCACGCCGGAGGGCGGAGGAGGATTCCCGTGCAGATCGGATTCGTCGGACTCGGAAAGATGGGCGGAAACATGGTGAAGCGGCTCCTCACGCTGGGGGGCCATTCGGTCGTCGTCACGGACCGGTCGGCCGATGCCGTGAACGCGAGCGTCGAAGCGGGCGCGACCTCGGCGAGCGATCTCGCCGATCTCGTCGCCAAGCTCGAAGCGCCGCGGGCCGTGTGGGTGATGGTGCCGTCGGGCGCTCCGACGGACATCGTCATCGCCGAGCTGGGCAAGCACCTCTCGAAGGGCGACGTCGTGATCGACGGCGGCAACAGCAACTTCAAGGAATCCCAGGCGCGCGGCAAGGCCCTGGCCGAGAAGGGCATCCTGTTCGTCGACTCGGGAACCTCCGGCGGCATCTGGGGCCTTCAGTTCGGCTACTGCCTCATGGTGGGCGGCGAGAAGGCCGCAATCGACCACCTCACGCCGGTGCTCGACACGCTGGCCCCGAAGGACGGCTGGCTCCACTGTGGCCCCGTGGGCGCCGGCCACTACGTGAAGATGGTCCACAACGGCATCGAGTACGCCATGATGCAGGCCTACGCCGAGGGCTTCGAGCTCTTCGAGGCCTCGGGCCTCGGGCTCGACAACGCGAAGATCGCCAAGCTCTGGATGCAGGGCTCCGTCGTGCGCTCGTGGCTCCTCGAGCTGGGGGCCGAAGCTCTCGCGAAGGATCCGACGATCGCCGGGGTCGCCCCGTTCGTCACGGATTCCGGCGAGGGCCGCTGGACGGTCATCGAGTCGATCGAGAAGGCCGTGCCGACCCCGACGATCACGGCGGCCGTGCAGTACCGGTTCCGGTCGCGGCAGGAGAACAGCTACGCGGCGCGCTTCCTGAACGTCCTGCGCAACCAGTTCGGCGGCCACGAGATCAAGAAGTAAGAACGGAAACGAGGAGAACACTGTGGCTGTCGTTCCGACGGAACCCGTCTCCATCGTCATCTTCGGCGGCTCGGGCGACCTCTCGAAGAGGAAGCTCGTGCCCGCTCTCTACGAGCTGCACCTCGAGGGGCACCTCGCGCCGGCCACGCTCATCGTGGCCTATGCGCGAACCGGAGAGTCCGACGAGACCTACCGCGCCGAGATGAAGGCGGCGGTCGCGGAGTTCGCCCGCATCAAGCCGCTCGACGAGGAGAAGTGGGCGGCCTTCGAGTCGCGCCTCTTCTTCTTCCGGGGCGATCTCACGGTGCCCAAGCACCTCGCGGACCTCAAGACCCGCATCGAGACGCTCGAGAAGGAGCGCAACGCACCGGGCAACCGGCTGTTCTACCTCGCCATTCCGCCCTCGGCCATCTCGCCCGTGGTGAAGAACCTGGGCGACGCGGGCTTCGTGTATCCCGTGGACGGCGGCCCCTGGTCGCGCCTCATCGTCGAGAAGCCGTTCGGCCGCGACCTGAAGTCGGCCCAGACGCTGAACGAGGAGATCTCGCAGGTCTTCCGCGAGAGGCAGACGTTCCGCATCGATCACTACCTCGGCAAGGAGACGACGCAGAACATCCTCGTGTTCCGCCTCGGCAACGGCATCTTCGAGCCGCTCTGGAACGGCCGCTACGTCGACCACGTGCAGATCACCGTGGCCGAGTCGATCGGCGTCGAGGGGCGGGGCCGGTTCTACGAGGAGGCCGGCATCCTCCGCGACATCATCCAGAACCACGTCCTCCAGCTGCTCTGTCTGGTGGCGATGGAGCCGCCGGTCGCGTTCGAGCCGAACGCCGTGCGCGACGAGAAGGTGAAGGTCCTCAAGGCCGTGAGGCCGCAGACGCCCGCGGAGATCCTGATGGACACGGTGCGCGGCCAGTACGGGCCCGGCGCCGTGGACGGCAAGCCCGTGCCCGGCTACCGCAGCGAGATGAACGTCCACCCGATGTCGCTCCGCGAGACGTACGCGGCGTGGAAGGTCCACGTCGAAAACTGGCGCTGGGCCGGTGTGCCGTTCTACCTGCGGGCCGGCAAGCGCATGGCCAAGCGCGTCACCGAGATCGCCATCACGTTCAAGACGCCGCCCATCGCCATGTTCCGCAGGGCTGGCGTGACGCAGCAGGCGCCCAACGTCCTGGTGCTGCGCATCCAGCCCGACGAAGGCATCTTCCTGACGTTCGGCGCGAAGGTCCCCGGCGCCGTCTCGAAGATCGACCCCGTCACCATGGACTTCCGCTACTCGCAGTACTTCGGCGGCTCACAGCCCGAGGCCTACGAACGGCTCCTCCTCGACGCGATCCACGGCAACTCCACGCTGTTCGCGCGGCGCGACGAGGTGGAGGCCGCGTGGGAGCTCGTCACGCCGCTCCTCGAGACCTGGCGCGAGAACCCGCCCTCGGATCATCCGAACTACGAGGCGGGCACGTGGGGGCCGGAGGCTGCCGTGGCGCTCATGGCGCGCGACGGACGCCGCTGGCGCCGGCCGTGATGGACGACGTTCCTCGCGACCCTCCGGCGCTCGAGGTGCTGCCGACGGCCCCGGAGGTCGCGGCACGGTTGGCCGAGCTGTTCGTCACCGCGGCGGCCGAGGCCGTCGCCCGCCACGGCCGGTTCCTGGTGGCGCTCGCGGGGGGCACGACGCCCCTCGCGGCGTACCGGTTGCTCGCCCGTGCCGACGTTCCGTGGCCGAAGACCCACGTCTTCTTCGGCGACGAGCGCTGCGTGCCGGAGAGCCACCCGGATCGCAACGATGGCGCCGCGCGGGAAGCTCTGCTCGCGCACGTTCCCATTCCCGCGGAGAACGTCCACGCGATCGACGCGATGGCCGAGGACGGCGCGGCGAAGGCCGAAAAGGACGTCCGGACGATCCTCGGCGAGTCGCTGCGCTTCGATCTCGTGCTCCTCGGCATGGGGCCCGACGGGCACACCGCGTCGCTCTTCCCGGGGCACCCCGCGCTGCACGAGAAGAAGCATCTCGTCGTGCGCCTCGAAGACTCGCCCAAGCCGCCGCCCGCGCGCATCACGTTCACGCTGCCGCTCCTCCGCGCGGCGCGGCACACCGTCCTCGTCGTCACGGGAGCGGAAAAGCGGATGGCTCTCTTGCGCGTGCTCGCTCACGATCCGGAAACGCCGGCCGCGCTCGCGAGACCCCGCGACGGGGTCTTCACGATCCTCGCCGACGAGGCCGCGGGTGCGGAGCCCGGAACGGGCGGAGCCGCAGCAGGTACGGGCGCCGCGTGATCCTCGCGGGGGACGCCGGCGGGACGAATCTGCGGCTCGCGCTCTTCGCGCGCGAGGGCGGCTCCTTCACCACTCTCGACGAGAAGCGCATGCCGAGCCGCTCCGTGAGCGGCATCGTCGAGGCCGCGCGGGCGTTTCTGAACGGCCGCCACGTCGAGACCGCGGGGTTCGGCATCGCGGGGCCCGTGATCCGGGGCCGTTCGCAGGCCACGAACCTCCCCTGGATCGTGGACGCGGCCGAGCTCTCCCGCGAGCTCTCGATTCCGCACGTGGTGCTCGTGAACGACCTCGCCGCGAACGGCTGGGGCCTTTCGGCCCTGCCGGAGAGCGCGTTCCACGTGATCAACGCCGGAGTCGAGGATCCGGAGGGCAACGGGGCGCTGATCTCGGCGGGCACCGGTCTCGGCGAGGCCGTGCTCGTTCGCGAAGGGGCGGGGTTCCGTCCGCTTCCGTCGGAAGGCGGGCATACGTCCTTCGCTCCTCGCAACGATCACGAGATCGAGCTCCTCCGCGCGCTCCTCGCGCGGCACGGGCACGTCTCCTACGAACGCATCCTCTCCGGACCGGGCCTCGGCACGCTCTACCGGTTCGAAAGGGAGCGCTCGGCCAAGCCGGAGCCCGCCTGGCTCACCGAAGAGATCCGAGCGGCCGGTGACCCGGCACCCGTCGTCTCGAAGGCGGCGCTCGAAGAGCGCGACGACGTCTGTCAGGCGACGCTCCACCGCTTCGTGCGCATCTACGCGGCCGAGGCCGGAAACCTGGCGCTGAAGGCCCTCGCGACGGGCGGGCTCTTCGTGGGCGGCGGCATCGCGCCGAAGATCCTCCCGATCCTCACGGAGTCGTTCTTCACGGCGTTCTGCGACAAGGGCCGTTTCGCGCAGCTCCTCTCGCGCATCCCGGTGAAGGTCGTGAAGGACGAGCGCTGTGCGCTCCTCGGCGCGGCGCTGGCGTCCATGGTCCCGGGGGTTTCTCGATCCCCCCGGACCCCCCAGGAGGGGTGAGAATCCGAGAATCCCGGCTGAGGAGCGACCATGTCGACCAAGACGATCGGTACCCGCCTGCACCGTTTCATCGCGGAGAACGAGGCCCAGTATCCCGGCGCGACGGGGGAGCTCTCGGCGCTCCTCGCGCAGATCGGTCTCGCGGGCAAGCGCATCTCGCGAGCCCTTTCGCAGGCCGGACTCATGGACATCCTCGGCGCTTCGGGGGAGACGAACGTCCAGGGTGAGACGCAGCAGAAGCTCGATGCGATCGCGAACGACATCTTTCTGGACGCTTTCGCGTACGGGCAGCTCGTGCCGGCCGTCGTCACCGAGGAGATGGAGCTCGCCGCGTACCTTCCCGAGAACGAGGTGAACGGCAAGTACGTCGTGTTCGTGGACCCGCTCGACGGGTCCTCGAATCTCGACGTGAACGGCGGCGTGGGCTCGATCTTCTCGGTCCGGCGCATCGACGGCGGCGGCGCGTTCACCTCGGAAGACGACCTCATCGCCCGCGTGTCGCGGCAGCAGGTCGCCGCGGGCTACTTCGTCTTCGGCCCGTCCACGATGCTGGTCTACACGTGCGGCACGGCGAGCGGGGTGCAGGGTTTCACTCTGGACCCGGGAATCGGCGAGTTCCTGCTGTCGCATCCGGACATTCGCATTCCGGCGCAGGGCCTCTATTACGCGGCCAACGAAGGAAACGTGAACGAGTGGGAGGCCGGGCCCCGGGAGTTCGTGAAGTGGCTGCAGAGCCGGAACACGCCTTCGGGACGCCCCTACGGCACCCGCTACTCGGGGGCGCTCGTGTCCGACGTCCACCGCATCCTCCTGAAAGGAGGCGTCTACTTCTACCCGGCGACGCACAAGGCGCCGGACGGCAAGCTGCGGCTCCTGTACGAGGCCGCGCCGCTCGCCATGGTGCTGGAGGAGGCGGGCGGGGCCGCGTCGAGCGGGACACAGAGGATCCTCGACGTCCCGATCCTGCGCAGCCACCAGCGCACCCCGCTCTACATCGGCGGCACGGCCGAGATCTCCGCGCTCGAGAGCTTCGTGCGCGCCCAAACGGCCTGATCCGTTATTCTCCACGGGTTACGCACCCCGTCCGGACCCTCCCGGAGAAATGACGAAATGAAGAATTTGCTGCGTGCCGGCCTCACCTCGTTGCTCTTCCTCCAGCCTCCCCTCGCCGCGGAGGACGGAAAGGCCGGAAAGGCGACGAAGCCGGAGAAGCCCGAGGCTTCGTCGAGCGTGGGCCAGGCGAAGAAGGAGCGAAAGATGGAGAAGACCGAGAGCGGCCTTCAGTACGAGGATCTCGTGGTGGGCACCGGCGAGTCGCCGAAGAAGGGCAACACCTGCGTCATGCACTACACCGGGTGGCTTTTCGAGAACGGGGAGAAGGGCGAGAAGTTCGACAGCTCGCTGACCCGGGGAAAGCCGTTCGAGTTCGAGCTCGGGGTCGGCCGCGTCATCGCGGGCTGGGACGAGGGCGTCGGCTCGATGAAGGCCGGCGGCAAGCGCAATCTCGTGATTCCGCCGAGCCTGGGCTACGGAACGCGCGGCGCGGGCAACGTCATTCCTCCGAACGCGACGCTGTTCTTCGAAGTGGAGCTCCTCAGCTTCCGCTGAGCGCGGATCACTCTCAGGAAGACGAGCGGGCTCCTTGAGCGATACGGCCACCATTCTGACTCCCGAGCTCCTGAACAAGGCGCTCGGGCGCGTGCTCTCGGGCGCGCCGGACGTCTACGCCCGGTTCGACCGCAGATACCGGCGCCTCTTCCTGAGCGCCTCGGTCACCGCCCTCACGGGCTCCTCTCTCGACGTCGTGCTCGGCAAGACGCATCGCGAGCTGGGTTATCCGGAGGCGATCGCTCAGCTCTGGGAGGACGCGCTCGAGGCCGTGTTCACCACGGGCCTCACGTCGAAGCTGGATTCGGAGTCCGACACGATCCTGGGGCACCGGACGTTCGAGTTCTCGCTCTCGCCCGAGACGGGCCCGAACGGCACGGTCGAATCGGTTCTGGCGGTGGGACGCGACGTCACGGAAGAGCGGGCCATCCGCCGCATCGCCGACGGCCTTTCCCGCGCGGTCGGCGAGGCGTTCTTCCCCGGCCTCACGACCGCGCTGCGTGAGGTGGCCGTCGCCCGCGCCTGCGCCGTCTACCGCTTTCCGCCGGAGGAGGCCGAGTCCGAGGTGGGGCTCGCGCCCTCCGTACTCGCTCTCGCCATCGAGGAGGGCGCGATCGGGGAGGGCGAGCCCTTCGGGCTGGAAGCCGCGCGCCGCACCCTCGAGGGCGACGGACTGCAGATCGGCGAGGGCCTCGCCGCCGCGTTTCCCGGCGAGCCGGCCTTCACGAGGCTACGGCTCGAGTCGTACGTCGGCGTGCGGCTGGTCGCCTCCTCGGGCCGGGTTCTCGGGGTGCTCGGCGCCTTTCACGATCGTCCTCATGCACGGGGCGAAGGCGAGATGCTCCGCTCTCTCCTGCGCATCTTCGGCGCGCGCGCGGCCGCCGAGATCGAGCGGCTCGAATCCGAGGAGGCCCGCCGCCGGCTCGAGGCGCGCCTCTTCGAATCGCAGCGGCTCGAAAGCCTCGCGACTCTCGCCGGAGGGATCGCGCACGACTTCAACAACATCCTCACCGCCATCCACACGAACCTCTCCATGGTTCGCCAGAAGACCCTTCCCGGCGCGCCGTCGGAGATCTACCTCGAGGAGATCAAGCTCGCGTCGCAGAGGGCCGACGAGCTCTGCCGCCAGATGCTCGCGTATTCGGGGCGCGGGCGGTTCCACCTCGAATCGCTCGACCTCGGCCGCTTCCTGGCCGATTCGGGAGGCCTCTCGAGCCTTTCGATTCCCCCGCAGGCCCACCTCACGAAAGACGTCGGCTCCTCGCTGCCCGAGGTCCTCGCCGACGCCGCCCAGGCGCGGCTCCTGCTCACGAGCCTCCTCGAGAACGCGTTCGAGGCGCTGCCCGGCGGCAGGGGCACGGTGACCATCGCCGTGCGGCGGAGCGAGCTCGCGCCGGCGCTCGTCGATCCCATCACCATCGTGGTGCCGCCCGTGGGCGACACGGTGAGCCTGGATGTCGCGGATCCCGGCCACGGCATGGACCCCGCGATCCTCGCGCGGGCCTTCGACCCGTTCTACAGCACGAAGTCCGCGGGCCGCGGGCTCGGGCTGGCCGCCGTGCTGGGCATCGTGAGGGGGCACCGGGCGGGCCTCCTCGTCTCCACCGGCCCGGCCGGCTCGGTCTTCCGCGTGCTCTTCCCCGTGGCCCCCGCCGGCTTGCAGCGGAAGCCCGAGGGATCCACGGGGACGATCCGCCGGCTGAAGATGGGAGGCACGGTGCTCGTCGTGGACGACGAGGATCTCGTGCGTCGCGGCCTCATCGCGATTCTCGGCGCCTCGGGCTACGACGTGCTGGAGGCCCGTGGAGGGACGGAAGCGCTCGAGGTCCTCTCCCGTCACGCGGGAGCCGTCGACGCCGTGCTCGTGGACCTCACGATGCCGGGCATGACGGGAGACCGCGTATGCGTCGAGATCCTGCAGCGCAGGCCCGGAACCCGCGTGGTGCTCATGAGCGGCTACGATGCGATCGAGCTGGACGAAAGGCGGCGGGCCTGCGGCGCCGTGGACTTTCTTCAGAAGCCGTTCGGCGCGGCGATGCTGCTCTCGACTCTCCAGAAGATCATCTAGCCGCGGCCGGAGTGGATGCGCCGGACGCAGCGGTCCCGGCGTCCGCAGGGGACGTCCAGACAAC